>JAUXEM010000169.1 GCA_030620515.1 Salinivirgaceae bacterium | reverse complement strand
TATATATAGTTGTTTTGTGTATTACTATATTAGAAAAAAGATTGCTTGTTGAAGGACTGAATAATTCATGAAAATATGGTTCTTCTGTTTTTGATTTTTTTAATGCCACAAATTCATATAAAAAAATCATGTGTTTATCAGCGATGCTTGCATCAGTGTTATTCATGACCTAATAAAAATACTAATTTATTATTTATAGTAAAATACCGATAATTTTGTGGAATTAAGTTGCAAAGGCTTTATTTAGAGTTTTATTCCCTCAATGCTATAAATATCAATAGTAAAGTTGTCAATGTACATTTCTTTATTATTGTTGTTTAAAATATATATTTTTAAATTACAATTGGGTTTAATATTTTGCTCATTTATAATAAAATCAAATTTTACTTCGTGCCAATTGCCATATGCTTTTATTCTTTCGTTTAAATTATATGTATCATAATGTAATATCACGTTTTCGTGTTCAACAGAAATTACTGCTGAGCAATTAGCGTTTTCAATAATATTTATCATAATGTCAATACTTGCCATTATATTGGTATTATTAAAGCTATTGTTGGTTAGTAGTGAAAAAGTAGATGAATATTGCTCAACTTTATTGCAATAAGGTTGGCTATATGCAATTGTGTTATTAAGTAAATTTGTATTTATACTCCATAACGAATCGCTATTTTCAAAACTATTACTACTGCCAATAAGGTGTTGTAACTCAATTGTATTATCAATATTAGTGACACTAAAAACTTTAAAAAATATTATAGAATCGTTAATTATTGTTTGTTGGCTTTTGTCATTTAGTTTTACATAGTGTGGTATATTGTGTTTGTTTAAGCCGCTTAAATGCTGGGTGTGTTTATTATCAATAACATAAATGTTTTTGTTGTATATACTTGAGTCTTTTTCTGCTTCTTTAAAATTTAAAAAGCTTATATTATTTGAATAAGAGAATCCTAAAAAATATTTATTAAAACGCTTTTGTATTTCATCGGAAATAATAACAGTTTCGCCTTTTATCGTATTTAAAAATTGTTTTGTTATTTCTTTTTGGCGAGGATAGTTTTTTTGTTTTGCATAGGGAATATTATCCCATAAAGGAGCACAAAGAATAGCTATAAATAGTACCAATAAAATTCTTTGAATCCATTTCCTATTTGGTACAAATAAACTTATAACAATCCACAATAATATTGGTAAATATAAATGTGTAGCTATTTTTTGATTTAAGGTATAAGAAATAATGGCTACTATAAATGCGATAGAAGTAAATATTATTTTAGATTTTTTTGAATCGCAAAACGATTTGTAATAATAACCTATTGCAATAGCAGTTATTGGTGTTAAAAAAAGATAATGTCTGGGATCTAAGCATAAAGGGTTATAGTTCGTAAACGAGATAGTCATGAAATTTGCCGATAGCCATAATATTATTGATGATACAATGAAGAACGATTCTTCATTATTATGAGAGAATATTTTTCGTCGAAATTTAGTTATAATGATAGTTATAAGAAAAATTCCACTAACAAACATTCCTTGCCTAATCATCATGCTAAAAAACTCATATGCTACTCGTTTAATAACAAAAGTTACTGGTTGTTGGTCGTAGCTGCACTTGTTTAAATAACTATTGGCATAAATTGCAGCAAATCTACCTTGTAGCTCGCCTGTTAATTCTTTTATATATATTGAGTAAATTGTAAATAGTAATATGGTAAACGCAGCTGCATAAATCCAGAATTTGAGATGCTGTTTTTTTAATAAATCAGAAATGGCAAGGAATGCCAATAATGGAACTGATAGAATAATTGTTCCTTTAGCTAAAAAACCTATAAAAAAGCTTATTGATAAAAAAGCCGCAAATAATAGAGGTTGTTTGCCGAATAGTTGGAACTTAAAGTAGTATAGAACGAAAACTATTGCTACAACAGAGAAGGCAAGAGCAGTGTCGGGCATTAATTTATCGCTATAAAATAAATTCCAGCTGGTAAAAATAGATAGTGCTAGTGAAATACTAACTGCTGCCAGGCTTAATTTCCTGACAGTTATAAATACAATCAAGAGTATTAGTGAAGCATAAATCATTGATGGCAGTGAGGATGATAAATCATTAATGCCAAACAGTTTGTAACATAATGCTGTAGGTGTGGTTATAGCCCAGCGAAATGTGAAATGGTCACTATTATCTACTGCTCCATGATTAATGTCATTGGCAATTCGAGCATAATTCATGTCATCGTAACCATAATGACCAATATATGCAAAATGATGAAATAAGAATATACAACCAATTGCTAATAGCAATGCTAAAGGTTTGAAATAATTAGATATTTTCATTTATTGTAATTTTTACATTAACCCTTTCCACTGTCCCAAATAAGCTTTCTTCAAATATTTGAACCAAACTATATCATTGGTGTAATCGTTAACCTTAAGCTTAGGATCTTCTTCATTTTTTTCGTCAAAATCGCGATTAGCAAGATATGCTCCAAGGCTCGATTGACTCTCTTTGCTCCAACTAGCTATATAGTCTCGTTTATATAATTCTTGAAGTAATTCAAGAGCTTTGGCAGGTTCGCTTTGCTCGGTATAAAATATTACTGCATAGTTAATAAAATTACTGTTTTCATTTTCTATTAAGTAAGAATAAAGCTCTTTGTGAGGTATACCATAGTTGTTTTCTACCGAATCGTTATAATAGTTGGTTAAGGCATTATAGGCATGAATTGCCGATAAGAAATTTTTCTTATTTAGCATTTTGTCAATTTTTTTGTTTTTGTTCTGGTAAGCTAAAATACCATGAATACTATTTTCTAGTATAATTAGTTCATCTTTATTAATATTGCAATCGGGAGTTTGTCTAGTAATATCTTTTGCTTTTTCAATAGCATTTTGGGCATTGGTAAAATCTAGCTTATCTATAAATATTTTAGTTGCACCATATTGAATGTTGAAGTTGTGTTGTACTATATTGCATTTACCTTGATTCAATAGGCTAGCCAGATGTTCAATGGCTTTAACAATATTACTATTTGAGCCTAAAATGTACTTATTTTTTAAAGCGTTAACCATGTTTAAACCCGATTGAGCTTTTTCCATTTGCATGGCTTCAATGTAGGTCTCGCTTCTTGAACATATTGTCATAATGTAGGCAATAGCTGCTTCCTGAATTTTTCCATTTAAGCTAGTGTCTTTGGTCACTTCTATTTCCTTACTTATTACAATAGCCTCCTCAAAATATGCCAAGGCTTGTTGGCCATCGCCACCATTTAATGCATGAGTTCCTATGCTAATTAAACCATTATATTTTAGTTGTTTTGCTTCAAGATAAAGTGTGTCAGCTTTTGGCAAATATGCTAAGCGATAAGCTTTTTGGTTTTGCTTGGCAATATGCAAAATTGATAGGGCTGAATCAGCTAATTCTGCCGTTATAGCCTCCTTGGCTAAAAATAATAATAATTTGTAGTTTATGGTATGGGCTTGCAACAATAATTGATCTAGTTCTTTGGTACACTCTACAAAATAGTGCTTGTCACAAATTATTTTTGCATGAGTTAATGCAAATACAGCACTATCTGAAACCTCTCTTTTTAAATAATCATTACCCTTTTTTAGCCATGCAGAGTATAGCTTTCTTAAAAGTTCATTTTCTTTTGCGGGTTCAATATGATATTGTTTGTAGCTATTTCTGAAAGAGCTTAAAGAATCTATACTTTGTGTAGCCTTAGTAAGTTGGTTATTTTCAATGTATTGTTTAGCATCAACAGCCAAATTATCATAAAAACCTTGGAATATTTTACTATGCAGAGAATCAAATTCTTCGAAATAGCGCAAGCCATCTACAGCTTTTGAGTAGTTCTTACAATATTCAAGTTTTTTTAAGGCAATGTTGTAATGCTCATCATTCACTAACTCTAATGCCTCTTTAAGGTAAATAGATATAACTTTCTCAGCTAGTTTTATGGTGCTGTAACGAGTGTCTGTATCGGGTTTTCTTGTACTAATAATTATAGCACAACTATCGAGTACTGGTTGGTAGTTTTTTCTATAAAAATCTAATAGGGCTAGTTGGTAATAGGGTGGGGCATATTGCTCTTTTTCGTTTATTGAGCGATGAAAAAATGTAGTTGCGCTGTCTGTATTGTTCCATTTAATCCAATCCATTCCTTTATCGTAATATGCTTGATGCATATTTTTCAAGGTGTATTCTAGCTCCTTTTTAATTTCACGGTTACGAACTTCTGTTTTTCCAAAACTCGATTTGAAACTAATAGGATCATGTGCTGCTAAACTTAAAGTGCTGTTTAATCGCTGCGATTTTAATTGATTAAAATATTTGATGTTATTTAATGTAGTTTGATGAAAATTTTCAAGCAATTCCAGGGTATCGGTTCTAATATTATCCAACTCAGAATTTAACATATTTAGACGCGCATCGCTATCGTAATACGTATCTACAGCACTTATAAAATTATCGAACTTTTTGAAATTACTTTTGCTGAAAGAGAATTGGATGTTAGAAAAATAAAGCCTGCTATTAGAACCATCCCCATTATCAATTTTGCTTAACTTAAGCACATTTGCACCCGATTTGAAAGTTTGATTTGTTAATGTTGCACTTTCAATTGTGTTTCCTTCTTCATCTACCCAATGGTAGGTGAATGTTACTAACGACGGTTTTAACAATTTATTTACAGAAAATTTTAAGTATTCGTGCTCGTCTTGTAAAACAAAATTGCCAAGGGCTACAGTTAAATTTATTTTGCCACCACGTAGAGTAATTTTTCTATACTCTTTTAATGTATATTCCAGTTTTATTGTATTTATATTTTCGCCTGTCGATTTGGAAAGTATCTCCAAATATGTATTATTGAAATTATTTTCCGAAGATTCTATATAAGATATATCTATTGTTTTTGCCTCGGAGTCTTCTAATAAAGTAGTTGTTTGAGCCAATACAGTATGCGAAACAGCAAGTAATGCTAGTGCTAAAATTAGTTGTTTTATCATAAGATCTATATTTTTTGCTAATGTACATGTTTTAGGCGTTTACTTTTATGTAGTGCCAAGGAAGTAATTAACCAAGTTTTTAACAATTACAATTTGATTATAAATCATGAATAATTAATTTACAACTTCAATAATAAATGCAATGGCTCGTTGTGTTTTTGTAAGGCACACATAATAAGTCGGGTGCAAAATTGTATGGTGTTCTGTAAAGATGTGGTATTCCACTAACTTAATGAAATTGCTGCCCAAACATTAGGCAAGGTTTACTTTCAGACAGGTCTAAATGTTTATTATATAACAATAGTACGTTAGATTTTGAGACCTGCCGCCAGACAGGCTGACTTATTCGGGTTTACCTTCAGGCAGGTAGTGAGACAAAAAATAACATGCTGATAATATACATGTTAGCTAGAATTTCAAATCGTTGCGCAATATTATCACTGTCAGCTAGATATGAAGGCTTGATGAACTATTATATTAATAATATACTTCTTAATGGCCAAGGAAAGATAAGTCAATATTTATTGCTTCTTTAAAATTTGATAAATCGTTTTCATGTCCAAGTGGCTTTGAACGATGAATACGTTTTACCATTGAGATTATATTTTTGAATAAATCAGGATTATCTTTTTTGAAAATAAAAACCAATGTTCCCATTTCGTTCATTACTTGAATAAATTGTTCTTTATCACCATCAATAAGATAAGTTAATTGCTGTTCTTTTTTAGCTAGATAGTGGTTTAAATCCGCTACAATTTGCTTTCCTTTTGAAGTAATACTATGTATGCCAAAAGCTTTTAAAACAGATGGAGCATTAATGTAACCTTCGTTTTTTAAAGAAGTAACTATTTCATCATCAATATAGCCTGTAGGTACGCTATATTTGCGCAAAATTTTATTAGTAATTGTTTTTGGCTGTAGTTGTTCATATTTGTCATAAGGACATAGAATTTCTTTTTCGAAATATTTTGGCTTATATCCAACATAATTTTCGCCTTTAAGCAATACAAAATACTTTTGGGTTTTTTTTGAGCGATTGTTAGGGAAAGTATCTAAAGCCTTTAAATTCAATATTCTTCTAATAATTAAATCTTGAAGAACAAAAGATAGAATACTTTGAATATTTGCTTTTGCTGGTTTTTGCAAATACAGTAACTGTACAGGAAGAAGCTCAGAATTAAACATATTTAGGTTTTGTTTTAAAGGCAACACAAGTTAAAAAAAAAATGTGAGTTTCCTGAATTGGAGGTGGTAAAATTGTTAGTCTCAAAAAATATTATTTTACCTTATATTATTATTATTATTATTATTTTGAAATGGAATAGCAGTAGTTAAAGAACAGGTTACTACAATTTGTGTATTAGGTGTACTTATTTGATATTATTGTAACGATTGTGGTGTTGCAATAAATTTAAACTGAACCGATTTACTTGAGCTAGTGTATGTTTCATTATTAACAATAAAGTAATTATTGAACTAAGGGTTTTACTTAAAATAATATTATAACTATCTGATTATAAACAAACCCTTGTAGGGCATGCGTAACTATGGACATATAAAATAAAAAACACTTACCGTAGCCCTGCTTCTGAAACAAGTTCGGAACAACTTATGCTTGCGGTTTTTAACTTTATCTATGCACAAAATATAACTTCTAAATTCCCAAGCTTGTTTATGAGTTAACCCTAAAAGCAGAATATGATGAGATTTTAGAATATTCACAAGAACCCAATTTATTGAATGAAATTGCATATGCCATTAAATGGGTAGATGGGACATTAATTGATACTGTTCGAAAAGTAATAGTATAACTACATTTGTATCAATATAATTAGAATCCGTTTATTACAATTGTTTTTTTTTGTATCTTTATTCGGGCAGGCCGACCTAGGAATTGCCTGCCTGCTGCAGGCAGGTTGTTTGTCACAAATCAAGTGAAACGAAGATTTGTTAGAACTTACAATTACTCAGTCGATTGAGCGAATTAGTAATAAGTAATCGCTCAATTTGGGTTATAATTAAATCATCTTATATTTAATTGAAATACTATCGTTTACTATAATTTACTATTGTGAGAAGAAGCATTTTAATAACACTGGCATATATTTTACTCATTTTTGGAACTTCTATATTCTCATTTAATATTAGTTTAAAAAATGCAGCTGTTTTTGAAGGTGATATGCCTGTTGCTACGCAGGGAGTTTTTGATTTGTCTAATTTTGAGTTTAAAGATAAGCAGTTTGCAAAAGTAAAGGGAGAAGCAGAATTCTATTGGAATAAATTATTAGAGCCAATTGATTTTTTATCTGTGGAGAAACCAAAAAAAGACGGATACCAAAATATTCATGGTATTTGGAATAGATTTGAGATTAATGGGAATAAGATTGGTGGACATGGTTTTGGTACCTATCGTTTAATTATAAAAGTTCAAAAAGAGGGTAATTATGCATTAAAAATTAAAGAATTTAATAGCGCATATAAGTTATATGTTAATGGAGAGATGATAGTTGAAAATGGGCATGTAGGTAAAAATAAAGAAAGTAACATACCTAGTTGGAAGAGGAATGAAGCATATTTTAAATCTAAAAATAAACAAATAATCATAGTACTTCAAATAGCTAGTTTTAATCATCGAAAAGGTGGTCCGGAAGATGTAATGTTACTTGGCAAAGCGAACGATGTGCAAAACTACAAGTTACAACAAGTAGGCTTAGGGTATTTCTTATTAGGTGTTTTTTTAATAATGCTTATATACCACTTTATTCTTTATTTGTACCGACCAAAAGATACATTGATATTGTATTTCTGTTTGTTTATTTTTGTGTTTATATTTAGGATAATAAATTTAGGAGAAAAGTTAATTTACGAGATTTTTCCAAATATATCATGGTTTTTAACTATTCGTTTGGAGTATTTATCACTAATCTTAGCATTACCATTATTTCTATGGATTATACATACATTATTTACAAGTGTAATTAGT
>JAUXEM010000210.1 GCA_030620515.1 Salinivirgaceae bacterium | reverse complement strand
GATATAAATGCAAGAGCTTTATTATCAACATCTATACTTTCAATTTCGGTTTGAGAACCAAAACCTGCAAAAACTAGTCTAGTTTTAATTGTGTCGTAATGATTATAGCCAGACACGAAATGAAAGTGCCAAGGCGAATACAACAAATCACCCCTACTCTTTACTTTAATGAAATTTTTATGCTGCCGTTTTAATTGGTAGTTATGGTAATAAGTACCATTGGGTAATTCTGATAATCCATATTTTTTAAATTCCGAGGCAATGTATTTTGCAGCTTTTTTTTGTCCTATAGTTCCAGTTGCTCTGCCCTGTAGGGAATCTGATGCTAGTATATAAACATGTTTTTTTATATTCTGTGTTGAAATTAAACTTTGCTGACTACTAACCTTTATAGAAGTGCCAATACTAAAAAAAACAAATACTAAAAGTGTATAAAATAATTGCTTGCCCACTGTGTTTTCTATATTTATATTAGTTACGTTATTTCAAATTACAATTTAGATGCCAATAAGTTGATAAAAGTAGTATAATAATCCCATCAAAATACTAACGTTTTCTATTTCAAAATACCAAAGTGTAAATTGTTTCGAGCAAATATACACAGATAATTGGAGCAAATTTACGCAGATTATTTCTTCAGATATATCTTCGACATTATGCTTTTTCATTAGCGAAACTCTGCGAAATATAATCACATAATAACCACGTACAATCACCTAAAACTTACCTTTTAAAATAGAGATGCGTAAATCCTCATCGAATTTTTCGATAGAATAGCGCAGCATGGTACGCGGTATTTGTTTGTAATGCTTTTTAAGAAACTCTATTTCCGCTGGTTGGTTCCTTTTTCCTATTTCGCGAAGCATCCAACCTACTGCCTTATGAATTAAATCGTGTTTATGCTGCAATAAAAGTGCAGCAATTTCAAAGGGCAATTCAAAAGCATATTGCCTTATATTATAAAAAGTAGCAATTATAGCAATCCTATTTTCCCACAGATTATTGGACTTAGCTAAGAGTAACAATATGGAGGCTTTATTATTTTTATATACGTAAGGACCCAATAATTTGTGTGCCGAAGAATCTACTAAATCCCAATTATTCACATACTTTAAATTCTCAATATAAAGTTGGACAATTAAAAGCTTTTGGTCTTATGAAGTAGCTTTTGCTACATATTTTAGTTCTAAAATAAAAAGCGCAAGTAAGCGTATTTCATGCACCTTATTCGTTAATAGTTCAAAAGCTTGTTCTACAGAAATAGTTTTGTACTTTTTTGCAAGCATTCTTAAATTAGGATTCCGAATTCCCCAAAAAGTATCTCCATCGCCATAACCACCAGGGCGAACCTGCATAAATTTTTCATATAAATGCACTCTTTCCGGTTCAGAAAATTTTTGCGCTTCTGAAATAATCTGTTCCAGCATAGTTTTTGGTTATTTTATAGCCAAAATATTTTGTGCGGTTACATACCAAACAAATCCTTTTATTGGCTTAGTAGATAATTCTTTAATTGTATTAACATATTCACTAACCTGCTTTAAGTGCTGCGGCTTATGCTGCTCAGTAAATTTATAATCTATTACAATAACCTCCTTATCATTTTCAATTACTCTATCTGGTCGTTTAACATCACCATTTTTAAGCAGTATAGAACGTTCCGTTTTTATCTTCCATTTATCCGAAAACCAATTATTAGCATCTGGGTTTGCAATAAAACCTTTAATTTCCTTTACAACAACCGCTTTGTCATTAATATCAATCAATCCTAATCCAATGGCTCTTTTCACTGCTTGCTCAATGTCTTTCTCGTATTTAACAAACTCAAATATTTTATGGTAAATATTACCTCTATTCTTTAAATTCAAGTTATCATTATTATCTAATTCAAAAATCTCTTTACCCTGCAATCTTATCTTTAGTTGCTTATTACAATTACCATATTGAATCATAGTTGGCGGTGGTGTTATCTCTTCCTCTACAGTTGCTTTCAACTGTGGTAATTCACCATATTCAAACGAAGCCTCCTCTTCGTTCCAACTATTATTAGATTCAGCTAATCCAATATTTATATTATCTTCTGAAATTAAACTAGACAATAAATCGGCAACTGTTGACAGCTTTTTCGACTTACTTTTCGACTTACTACTTGGTGCTAATATATATAATGCTTTTTCGGCACGAGTAAATGCCACATAAAGTAAATTAAGATTATCGATAATAGATTTTAGGCGCTCCTGAACATACTCATTCTTAAAAAAAGTATTCTTTAATTTAGATGAATAGGATATTGGCAACAGATTAAATTTATTAAACGGATATTCATCTAACGAGCACCACAATAAGGCATTAAGCGGTTCGAATTTCCAATTGGTAAAAGGAATAATTACAGCCTTAAACTCCAATCCTTTCGATTTATGTATGGTCATTATGCGAATGGCATTTTGCTTGTCTGATAGGCTTATAGGCGTTTCGGCACCTTTGGTTTCCCACCATTCAACAAAACCAGCAATATCGTTACCATTCTTGTTTGTGTAGTTTAATACAGCATCTTGAAACGTATGAATAAAAGCCATATCGTTTCGCGATTCATTGGGTTTAACAGCATCTGTAATGAAAATACGAATTAAATTAAACGACATATCAACCAAAGTCATGTACTTAAAACTTTCGTGCATCTCTTTAAATGCCTTTGGCAAAACTGCCAAAAAAGCCTCTTTATTTGCTAGTTTAGTTGTAGATAGCATTTCTGAAGCCTGATTCACACCTTTTGTTTGAGAATAATAAAGCTGCAATATTTTAGCTTTTAGGATAATACTTTCAGGTGTATTTAAAAATGCCATTAACGATACTATAAGCATAATAGCATCGGACGAACCCAGAAAAACTGAATCGTTTGATACAAAGCGGAACATTTTCTCTTTTTCAGGATTCTGATTCCGTTTTTCCATTAAGCATTTAGCTACTTTTGCCCCCTCGGTGTTTTTACGAACCAATATAGCAATATCTTTAGGCTGAAATCCTTTTTCGGCTAAGGTTTCTAAAACCGAAGTCATATGGCTTAAAGCACTATCATCATAATCATCATCGGCATCGAAAAACTTAGCCTGAACAAACCCTTTTGTATGCTTATTTTGCTTAGGTACATTTTGCTCTCCATCCTGATATATTCGGGTAAGCATTTCTTTTTGGGTATTGGAAAGTGAAATATCGGCAATATCTGCTTCTATCTCTTGTTGCACAATACTTGTACCTTTGCTAAAACACCAGTTATTAAACTGCACTACATTTTTATCGCTGCGCCAGTTGAATTCCAAATTAACATTCTCAATATTATAGTTGCTATATTGCTTTGCCACACCATGATCAAGCAATCCCCAATCGCTATTTCGCCAACGATAAATAGATTGTTTAACATCGCCAACTACCAAGGAAGAGTGTCCTTGAGATATCCCATTGCTTATTAGCGGCGAGAAATTTTTCCATTGCAAATGTGAAGTATCCTGAAACTCATCGATCATAAAATGGTTAAGGTACTCGCCTGTTTTTTCATAAATAAAAGGTGCATCGTCATCCTCAATTATTTTTGCTAAAAACGGCGATGCTAGTGGCAGTAGAAACAGATTATTGTCGTTGCAATGATTTAAAACTCGCTTAAATATCTCAACCAAAACAGCAAATACATTTATGTTTTTACGCACAGCCAAAGCCGTAAAAAACAAGGTCGATTCCTTTTCAACAAAGGCTACAAAATCAGTAGCTACATTTTGCAAACCTGACTGCACACAATTGGCCACATCTGTTTTTATGGGCGATGTTTTAGCAACCCACCCAACAGTATAATCAGGCGAGTTAGCTGCATCGAGCACACGTTTCCCAGGAGTATCGAAACTATTTGCAGTACAATCTTTTAGTTTTACAACAAAGTATCCGGCAACTCCACTTTTCTTCGATGAAAAATCATCTATCGTTAGCTGGTGCTTTTCAATTATTTGATAAAATTGCTCACCATAATTTTTCGCTTCGGTAATAAATCCTTCAATAATTTCATCCAACTCTGTACTAAAAGTTTTAAAAACTTTAATATCTGATAAAGCATCTAAATGCGCTTCATCGAAAGAGTAAAACACTTCGCTAAAACTTGAGCTGCTAAAATCAATTAAATCTTTATGAATATCCCAACTATTGCCATTTTGCACTTTATTAAATGCATAGTTCTGAAGCCATTCTTTTAATTCCTTATTATCGGCAATATCATTAAACAAACCATCTACAGCTTTTTCAATAATAGGTTTAGCATTAAGTTCAATATTAAAGCCTACATTCAAACCTATTTCGCGGGTAAATGCTTTCAAAATTCGTTGAAAAAAACTATCGATGGTACTTATATTGAATCGGGAATAGTTGTGTAGTATTTTATGCAATAACTCAATGGCTTTTTTTTGAATTTCACTGGCGGTAAATCCTGTACTCTTTATTAAAGTTTCTAGGTGTTTTGAGTCTTCTCCTTTTGTAAGTACATAAAGTTCTTGCAAAATACGCTCACGCATTTCAGCTGTAGCCTTATTGGTAAATGTAACGGCAAGTATTCTGCTAAACTCGTTACCAGGTTTAAAAATAAGTTTTAAATATTCGCTGGTAAGCCTAAAGGTTTTACCTGCCCCTGCCGATGCTTTATATATTGATAAATCAACCCTTTTTTTATCTTTTAAATCTTCACTCATAATAAGGTGTGATTCATATTTTAATAATCATTCGTTTATGTCTCAATATCTATCACAGCCCCCGAAATTAACGGGGCAGGCTATTGGCTGTTTTATAATGAAATAATTTTAAAAATCATTTCTTTCATTAATTCTCCATCATCAATAGTTGGCGAGTCAATGCCTTTCGATTTCGCATCGTATTCGCGCAAAATACCAATAATATAAGCACTTTTACTTTTGTTATAATTACGAGCCGCTTCCATATAATCGCGAGCAAAATATGGGTTTATCCCAATAGCTGCTGCAATTCCAGCATTCGATTTATCGGCAGTACTATGTGCCAACAATAGCTTAGTAAAAAATGAATATAGAAACGATATTAAAGGAATAATACTTTTTGTTTTTGGATTTTGCGACATGTGAGTAACAATGAGCATTGCTTTTCTGAAATCTTTTTTTCCAATGGCTGTTTGCAACTCAAAAACATTAAAATCTTTACTTATACCAATATTGTCTTCAATTTCTTTTAAAGTAATATTAGCTCCTTTAGGTTCTGTTACTAGTAGCTTTGTAAGCTCGTTATTAACTTTTGCCAAGTCGTTACCCAAATGCGTAGCCATTAATTCCGCTGCTTTAACATCAATGGAATAGCCTTTGCTTTTTGCAACACTTGTTATCCAAGCACCAACTTTATTTTCGTATATTTTTTTCGATTCGAATAAACAAGCACTTTTATCTAATGCTTTATACAACTTTTTGCGTTTATCTAACTTTTTATCGCGAAGGTTTATAACCAGTATTGTCGATGGTGCAGGATTTTCAACATACAACAAAAACGGATCGGTTTGTCCGGCAGCAACTCCCTCAATTCCTTTAAGCAACTGTGCCTCTTTAACAATTACTACATTATAGTTCGACATCATGGGGAATTTACGTGCTGTATCCAGCATATCGCCCAATTCAATATCTCGCCCATACAAAACGGTTTGATTAAACGATTGCTCCTCTTCTGGCAGTATATTTTTCTCAATATGTGATGTAATTTCATCAATAAAGTAACCCTCATCGCCCATTAAATAATAAATAGGCTTATAAATTTTCTTTTTTAAATCTGCTTTAATTTGGTCAAAAGTGTACATATACTAATTTTGTATTTTAAAATTTAAGATGCTTTACTGACTGGGAATTATTTCTTATTTCCGACAATGCATTTATACCAATG
>JAUXEM010000146.1 GCA_030620515.1 Salinivirgaceae bacterium | reverse complement strand
CCTAATAAAGTATGTATAAAGCCTAAAAAGGCTGCCGATAGTAAGAGTATTTGTAACTCGTTCATAATTAGTTTATAATCTGTTGATTAATGTAGCCTGACACGCAGCGCCAAAGCCATTATCGATATTTACAACACTAATACCACTAGCGCAGCTATTTAGCATAGATAGTAATGCAGATAGCCCACCAAAATTTGCACCGTAACCAATGCTTGTTGGGACTCCAATTACTGGCTTGTCAACCAAACCACCAATTACACTAGCCAAAGCACCTTCCATGCCTGCCACAGCAATTATTACCCTGGCATTTTGTATAATATCTAGCTTAGAAAATAAGCGGTGAATTCCGGCAACACCCACATCGTAAATAGTTTCTACCTTATTATTTAAGAAGCGTGCAGTTTCCAAAGCCTCTTCTGCCACTGGCATATCCGATGTTCCGGCAGCTACTATAACAATGTACCCTTTATTTAAAGGCTGTTCTTTTTGCTTAAAAACAATGGTTTTAGCCATCTCATTATATTTAGCCCCAGGTACTACTTTCTTAACCGCCTCATACATTTCAACATTTGCTTTGGTAGCTAAAATATCAATACCATTTTGATGCATGCGTTCTGCAATTTGAGCAACTTGCTCGGTGGTTTTTCCTGAAGAATAAATAACCTCAGGCATGCCAGTTCGCCTTAACCTATCGGTATCGATAGTAGCAAAACCCATTTCATCAATTCCTTTGTTTGAAAGACTCTGTAAAGCTTCGTTAAGGTTCAAATCGCCATTTTTATATTGGTCGAGAATATCTTTAAGTGCCATATTATAATTTTTTAATCCCACCATTATGGGTTTATTACTCGTAGCTTTCTGTTATAATTATATTTGTTAAACCTGCCTGCAGCAGGTTTACCTTCAGGCAGGTTTTGATACCCTAATGCTTGCAAAAGAGCAATTCATTTATAGCTTTTTCTACTTCAGCAATAGACACATTATTCTTAATAGCCAAAGCTTTGCAATCTTCAAATTCGGGCTTCCATTTTAAACTTTCGCCATTAAAGTAACATTCCTTTATTCTTACTTTTCCATACTGGGTATCTATCGTTTTTTCTTCGCGCCTAAGCATGCTTTTCGCCACTTGCTTTTCTCTTATACCTAGCGTAGTACTATTCTTAAACAAAATAGTTTTCATTAAATCAACCTTATGGGTACAGCATAAAACAGACACCATGGTTGCCGGTCTCAATTTTTTCATGATAATTGGTGTAAGCCAAGCATCGCTTGCCCCTTCACTAAATAATTTATCCAATAAAAATTCGTAGTGCTCCGGATTCATATCATCAATATTGCATTCCAAAACCACGGCATCTTCGCGCAACACATCTTTTAACTCATCATTAGTCTCCAGCAAATAAACTCGTAAAATATTAGGAACATCAGATACATCGCGCTGCCCAATTCCGTAAGCTGTTTTTGCAATTGGCATATTTATGCTATTTGTAAACTCATTTACTGTTGCTGCCAATATTGCCGCTCCGGTTGGGGTTGTTGCCTCGTGTTGTACTAAGCCTGTTTTTACAGGAATATTCTCCACTATTAATGCCGTTGCAGGAGCAGGAACTGGCATTACACCGTGTGCACATTTTACCGTACCTCCGCCCAATTGAATTGGAGACGATAATACTTTATCTACTTTCAAATAATCTAGGCATATTGCTGCACCCACAATATCGGCAATAGAATCTAAAGCACCCACTTCATGAAAATGCACTTTTTGTATGTCGATATTATGCACCTTGGCTTCGGCTTCGGCTATAAGATGGAAAATTTGCAAGGCTATTTCTTTTACGTTTTTAGGCAAGCTACTTTTATTTACTATGCTTTGTACATGATGTAAATGACGGTGCTTTTCATTATCAGGGTTTTCTACAATTACAGTGGCTAAAGTCCCCGAAATACCACGACGTATAGCTTTCTCAAATTTCAGATGAAAGCCATCAATATTTAATTTCTCCAGTTCTTTCTTTATATAATTTGCGTCAACACCTAGGTCAATCATGGCTCCTAAATTCATGTCGCCACTTATCCCGGCAAAGCAATCGTAATATAATATGCGCATATTATTTTTTTAATTTTTTGGTTCTATATTATATGTAATAATCAAGTCTTTGTCCATATATCTTATCTCATTACCAATAGCCTGTATTTATATTCTGTCTATAATATCATAACATTCTAAATATTACGTTCCATGTAATCTATCCATTCCAATTTATCATTTTTGGATGGAACGCTAATTCACTAGCTATCTTCAACCCAGGGCTTCGCCCAGGGCTATTGATTTCGCCCACTTCGGGGCTGTGTGATAAATTTAAACCGCAGTCCCGATTACTATCGTGGATGAGGATTTATATTTTAAGCAATAACGCAGAAGTTGGACTTTATAGAACGAACACAATTAGTCTTTTTTCTTTCCAATAGCTCTGTTCATTTTCCCAGAGACTAAGCCTTCGGTATCTACTTCTACTTTTGCAAAACCCAAAGCGGAAATTTTACTTAGCACTTCATCCTGAACCAAACTAAGCTTAGATAAATCTTCTTTTAAAACTTCAATTTTGCCATAAGTATCATAATGTCTTACTCGCACATCATTAAAACCATAATCGTTTAATAAATTTTCTGCAGCCTCAACTTGCTGTAATTTCTCTTTAGTTACTTTATGTCCATACGGCATTCTGGAGCTTAAACACGGACTAGCAGGTTTATCCCAATTGGGTAATTCAAAATATTTTGCAATTTGCCTTAGCTCATCTTTAGTTATTTTGCAATCGACCATCGGTGAAAGCACTTTTAGTTTTTTTGCAGCAGCAATCCCCGGACGAAAATCGCCTAAATCGTCAAAATTAGTACCACTTAAAACATTAAACTTAGGATACTTCACGCACATTTCAGTTAAGTCAGTAAAAAGGTGCTCTTTACAGAAAAAACAACGATTCATAGTATTTTCATTGTACCTTTCATCCTCCAACTCATTTGTTTTAATAACCTCAAGCTTAATGTCGAACTGTTTGCAAAAATATTTAGCCAATTCAAAATCTTTTTGTTTTAGACTTTCGGAATTTGATATTACACCAATTGCTTTTTCTTTGCCCTGAAATTTACGAGCTAAATATAAAACCAAAGTAGAATCAATACCCCCTGAAAATGCAACAATTGAGCCCTCTTTATTTGTAAACCACTCTTGCAGTTTCTTATATTTTGCTTGTAATTCTTTATGTAATGAAATCATATAAAAAATATCGTGTTACTATTTAAAATATAGTAACACAAATATAGCAAATCCAATGGCTGTAACAATTATTAACAGAAAACAGAGTAATGAAGTTCCTAGTATCAAGCTGACAAGGTATCTCAAAGCAAATTGTTTTTCTAATCGCTATAAGGAGCGGAGTACCTTATGTTGAACTTGGCAGGCGAGTACAAACCATGAGATACATCGGCTCCGCTCAGGATCCCTACCTGTACTGCCAGTTTCGGCAGGCAGGAGTTCGGCTAAATGATTTTGATTACAAAATCATAGTCTCACTGATTAAATAAAAATCAATATTAATTTTTTAATGAACGTATTCTCATTATATTTGTAGTGAGATTATTCTCATAATTAATGTAAAACAAATGCCACGCAGAAGAAGACTCAGAAAAGTTGTAGCACCACCAGCATTCAAAGGGTATCGCCCTTATGGAGCCAACAACATAAACAACGAGCCTGTAGAGTTACTATACGAAGAGTATGAAGCCATTAAATTAGCTGATTATGAAATGTTAAACCATTTAGAAGCAGCTGAACTAATGGGTGTTTCGCGACCTACATTTGCACGTATTTACGAAAGTGCAAGGCGAAAAATTGCAAAAGCATTGGTTGAAACAAAAGAAATAAAAACAGTTTATGGACATGCCTGGCTAGATAAAAACTGGTTTAATTGTAAAGATTGCCATGCCATTTTCACGATTCCTAAAACCTTAACTGAACAAGTTTGCGCACTATGCTCATCTAAAAATATTGAGCCTATAAACAAGTAAAACCCTTATGCGAGGAGGCAAATGATTTAAGTAGAGCTCGTACAAAAGTATTTGATAAAAATAAAGCATATAACTAACTTTTAAATATATAACGTAAGCAGATAAAACTTTCATTTTAAATTATCTGAAATAATAACTATAAATTTTTAATACAATGAAAACAGTAATAACCTCATCAGGGAATAAGGTAGATGCAAAATTTGATTTGCGATTTGGACGAGCAGCTTGGTTTTGTGTATTTGATGACACTACAGGTAATGTAGAGTTTATTGAAAACGAAAATGCTAACGCAGGAAATGGAGCTGGGACAAAAACATCGGAAAAAATGGTGGAATTAGATGTAAAAAAAATTATTTCAGGCGACTTTGGTCCAAAAGCAAAAGATTTGCTAGAGAAGTTTGATATACAAATGGTTATAATTCAAAACGATGAATACTCAATTAGCGATATAATTGCTAAAATTAAGTAATTCATAATACCCGTAATTAAAATATATTCTCGTGAATGATATATGTTATCAGTGTCATATAAAAACTATTGATAAGCTTATTGCTAAATTTAATCCTTCGCCTGAGCTTACCGATTTATTTAAACGCTCAGTAAATGAACTTTTAGATAAGAATAAAGACGAATCAAATCCTTATTTGGTTACCTATTTACACAGGCTAGCTAAAAATATTATAAATAATACCGATTTATATGCTAAAGAGAAAAAAGATGCCAATAAGTTATTATTAGGCAGCTACAGTAGATGGAAAACTCTTGCTAATAGCAGTGTAAATCCTTTTTATGCGGCAGCAAAACTAGCTGTGGCAGGTAATATTATTGACTATGGTGCTCACTCTGTCCCTAATGATATTGAAAGCCATTTACTGAAACTTTTTAATACCGAACTGGCAATTAACGAAACGGCTCTTTTAAAAAAAGAGTTAAGCAAAGCACGCAGCGTCCTATACTTAGGCGATAATGCTGGTGAAATAGTTTTTGATAAACTATTTATAGAAACCATTAATCATGCAGATATAACTTATGTGGTTAGAGGAAAACCCATAATTAACGATGTTACCATTGAGGATGCTAAACATGTTAATATTGATAAGGTTTGTACTGTAATAACAAATGGCTATGATGCTCCATCAACCTTACTGGAATACTGCTCAATTGAATTAAGAGAGGCTTTCGAACTTGCCGATGTTGTAATTTCTAAAGGACAAGGAAATTTTGAAGGTTTACTAAATACAAAGCACAGAAACTTATTCTTTATGCTTATGGCAAAATGTGAGCCAATGGCAGAATTACTTGGAGTAAAAAAAGGAGATATGGTTGTAAAAAAGTGGACTAATTAGAAATAAATAATAAAAGTACAACACAATGAATAATAATTCAGAAGAAATAAAAAACATTATTTTAATTTCATCGGGTAAGGGTGGAGTAGGCAAATCAATGGTAGCAGCAAATTTAGCTGTAGCTTTAGCACGCGAAGGACATTCTGTTGGCTTATTAGATGCCGATATTTATGGTCCATCGATGCCGATTGCCATGGGTGTTGAAAATGAAAAACCAGTAGGACTGACTCAGGGCAATAAAGAAATTATTGAACCCATAGTAACATTCGGAGTTAAAATGATGTCGCTTGGTTTTTTTATGAAAAAAGAAGACGCTGTTATTTGGCGCGGACCAATGGCTTCAAATGCCCTTACTCAATTAATTGAGAATACTAACTGGGGAATGCTCGACCACTTAGTAATTGACATGCCACCAGGCACCGGAGATATATCAATTACTTTAGCTCAAAAATTTCCTCGGGCAAAAGCTATTGTTGTTATCACTCCCCAACAAATGGCCCTAGCCGATGGTCGCAAAGCTGCAAAAATGTTTATGTCAAAAGGTATTAACATACCTGTAATTGGAGTTATTGAGAATATGTCGTATTTCGTTCCGGAAAAACATCCCGATGAAAAATACGAACTATTTGGAAAAGGTGGAGGTCAACAGCTAGCCAAAGAAATAAAAGCACCACTATTGGCTCAAATACCTCTTGTAAGTGATGTATGTAAGCTAAGCGATTCTGGTAAAACTATTTTTTCCTCATCGAATAAAATTATTGTTGATGCTTTTCAAACTATTGCCGAAAAAGTTCAGCAAAAATTCTTTATTTGCAACTAATCAACACTAAAAAATATATGATGATTGAAAACATAGTGGTGCAGGTAAAATAATTCAATATGAAGTAAGATATACTTAGGGTTCACTAATAAATAAGTTGCGATTTTTAAAAATATCTTGATCGCTAAAATCCAATTGTTTACTTTTGTTCATAATGTTATATGTTTTAGTTTATTAAGGTAATTTTACATTTACTTTGAAACTCTTTACATTACAAACATAGGGGCTATTTAGAATTTAATTGATATACCTGCCCGAGCCGGTCAGGTGGGTTGCAATAAAAACAAATGCTTGGCTATGAATAATACGACAGTTTACAATCCCTTAATTCCGTACTATTACAAAGCCTCTCGTTGGCAATAATACTAATCTCTAAAATTCTTAATACTATTCGTTTCTTAAACCAATTTAATTTTACTTTGTTTGTTGAATAGTTCACACAGCAATAATACATATAATGAATCTAGAGGTTCACAAATAACTAGTACTTCATGACAAAAAAATGGCCTCTGTTTATAGGAGTTTTTCTGATTACAGCTGGGGTTCTTATTAGAATACTAACTAAACATACTTTCGACCCTATTTTAATTATGGCGACTGGTGGTTTGTTCAAGATGTTTTATATCCGCAATAAAATTAAAAATGGAGAGTACAAACCTGGCATTGAAATTCCGGTATTACTTGCTGGCTTAGCTTTATTTTTATCGGGCATATATTTAAGGTCAGAAAATAGTTTATTTAACCCCAAATACCTGATTATACCGGGGCTAATACTTAAAGGAATCTTTATTTTTATGATAATTAAGAAATTCAAAAATGCTAAAAAACTAAAATCTGAGTAATGCGCTAATAACCAATGCAAATAGCATAATAGGTGAATTGGTTTTAAAAGAATGCCTTTAAAATTCAGAAAACAAATATCCTTGAGCAAGCCTACGAGGCATTAAAATTCAACCTGACCGGTTAGGCGGGGAAAAATAAATTTCAAAAGAAAGGCGAGGCAGAACTATAGGAAACTGCACTACATTCAACTTTGGCAAACGGGTTAAACCCAAAGAGATTAAACATATCTACAAAACTCTTGTTTTAACAAAAACTAAAACAAAGACTTTATGCCCAGCTACAAGAAAATATTCGAAAACAATAAAAAATGGGTTGCTAAAAAGAAAGCAACAGACAAGGATTTTTTTGAAAAGCTTACACATGGACAGGACCCCGATTATTTATACATTGGCTGTAGCGATAGTCGTGTAACTGCCGAAGAAATTATGGGTTTACACCCAGGCGATGTATTTGTGCATAGAAACATAGCTAATGTAATAAGCAATACCGATTTTAGTGCCATGACAATAATTGATTATGCTGTGGCGCATTTAAAGGTTAAACATATTGTAGTTTGTGGCCATTACTATTGTGGCGGAGTAAAAGCCGCTATGCAACACGAAGATTTTGGTATTTTAAATCCATGGTTAAGGAATATTCGCGATGTTTACCGTTTGCATAAAGATGAGTTAAATGCAATTAAAGATGAAGAAAAAAAATACATGCGCTTAGTGGAGTTAAATGTAGAAGAACAATGCTTAAATGTTATAAAAACAGCTGTGGTTCAAAGGTCATACCTAAACAATAAATACCCAATTGTACATGGCTGGGTTTTCGATGTTAGAACAGGTGAGCTAATTGATTTAAACTTTAACTTTAAGAAAAAACTTAAAGACATTCAGGAGATATATAATCTTGGATTATCTAAACTGTAGTAAGGTTTGTAGACTATTTTGTAATTTTCGGTTGTAGCATTTATTAGTACATCTCGGTTTTTTGGTAAGAATACTAAATGAAAATAGGCTTGTGAATATGTATCTGCCATTTTTATAATTTATATTGTTCCGGTGCTATGTACCTGCATTTTATACCAACTGAACAATAAATATTATCGGTGCTCTGCACCTGTCTTTTTTGTATTTGTATTATTCTACAAATATTTTGGTGCTCTGCACCTTTGTTTAGTTTAATGTAGGTACAAATAATGTCAATTCGGCGTCTTGATTTAGTCTAAAATGCAAAAAATATCAATTCTAAACCTTGGTTTGTTTTATTTAAAAGTGCAAATATTGTAAGCTCTACGCCTACATTTATTTTGCAGCAGAGCTGCTAAATATTTGTAGATTATAATCTATCGATGAATTTTAAGGTGCAGAGCACCGAAATATTAATTGTTTTTTTTGCCAGCAAATTAATCCTTACATGTTTCTGAAAAGCAATATTCAATAAACTTACTACTTTTTCTTCATCTTCCTCAATAGCAATTTCCACAACTTATTTAGCAGTTTTCAAAAATTGTTCCAGTTGCTTTTTAAGTTTAAAGCTTTCTTCAACTAAATTAGTGATTTCTTGTTGTATAAAATACTTAATAAAAATTTGCGATCAACCTATCTCAGGTCTTTATATTGAACTTGGTAGGAGGGTATGCCCATAGATTCCTACGAGCTTTGCTGAATCTATAAGTAAATTACCTCGGGGCAAGCCTCGTGGAACCTACCCGCTGTAAAACTTTGGCAGACGGGTTCTACCCAAAGAGACTAAAATAAAAAAATAACTATTTAGGATTTAAGTACAAAAATTATATTTTTACACTATTCAAAAATCAATGTAAAATTTAGTAAAATGACAAATTCAGATAAAGCAGTAAATGTATTATTCGTGTGTATGGGTAACATTTGCCGTTCACCAAGTGCCGAGGCTGTAATGAATGCCTATATTAAAAAAGAGGGTTTGTCTGATAAAATTATTTGTGATTCGGCAGGAACAATAGGTTACCATGCAGGCGAACCTGCTGATGGGCGCATGCAAACCCATGCCAATAACCGAAATTATAAACTTACCAGCATTTCGCGCCAAATAAAAGCAAGCGACTTTGAGGAGTTCGATTACATAATTGGAATGGACGATGATAATATGCATAATATGCAGCCTTTTATTCCTTCGGGTAATTTAGCTCACAAATTATCGAAAATGACTGATTATTGTGCAAACTCAAATCCTGGTTATGTACCCGACCCATACTATGGAGGCGATGCTGGTTTTGAACAGGTTTTAGATTTGCTGGAAGATGCTTGTGGTGGGTTATTGAAAAAATTAGAAAGGAATACAATTTTTAGTTGTATTGCTTTCTAACTTATTTGGCTCTTCTCTAATTAAAAGATGATATTATCTATATACATCAAGTAATTATACTCTACATACGCTCAATTATTATTTATTTGAATACGCCCGACGTTTGTCATTCAGCCTGCCTAGTCAGCAGACAGGGCAGGAGCATTCAAATCCTCAATTAATAGTAGTGTTTATTTTACTGGTTATTTATGTTTAACTATGGAGGTTCTTTTCTAATTAGTGTCAGAAAGAAAACTCAGGATATTTAAAATTTGACAGATTTTTGCAATTTTTTTTCGTTGAAAAATATTTTTTTTAGG
>JAUXEM010000062.1 GCA_030620515.1 Salinivirgaceae bacterium | reverse complement strand
TACCTATTGTAATTATATATGCTTTCATATTATAATTGTTAGATATTAGATTCTATATTTTTACACCTGCTTTAAGATGTTAATACTTCGTTAATTATTTGTTTCTTGCAAAGCCGCAAGGGTATGATATTAAGCTAATTAGATGCATTGTGCTAATTGTTGAAATTAGCTATTTATCAGATTATATATAAAAACATACCGAACTATTGAGATATATCATAGCACAGGCAGGGTGTTACATCAGCCTTACAGTAGGCATATAAACACTACAATGTTTATTGTTAGTCATGGCTCTGATATAAAGTATAATGTAGATTAGTAATGGTTTATGTACTTTATACAACAATATTTTAATATGTGAAATTCAAAAATATTATCAAATAGCCCGTTATTATCATTTTTTTTTACCGCAAAAAAAGCATACTAACTTCGCATGAAAATTACAATTTTTTTCTGCACAGTCTCATAGTGTCTAGCATATATAATTTAATATGCGTAATTATCTTGCCAACTTTGGTTTTTATCGTATTTAAGGTCTTGCAATACCGATGATTTAACACCAATTGTAAAATTAAAACTTTGGCGTTCACCAAATGGCACTAAGTTAAGGGTAGCCATCCAGCAATGTAAATCCCTAGAAAGATTAAAAGATGTGTAAGAAAAATCTTTAGCATTAAAGTCCCATCCTGATCTAAAACCAACTTTCCATTTTGGAGTTAAACTAAAGTTACCTGAAAAGCTCATGGTTTGATTTACATTTGGTTCTAGTCCTGTTTTTGAATAATTATAAGAGTAATCTACTCTAAAATCCCAAGGTATATCAAAATAGTCGTATCCATCATAATGCTGATGGTGATGGTCATCCTCTTCATCATTATTGGTTCCAAATAAATCCTTCGAATTAAAGCTATAGCCTGTTGATAAACGCATATTGGTTAACCTAAAAGGCTTGCCTGACATTTGATTTTCATAAACATTAAGCCTTCTACCGGCTGAATCCAAGCCGTATAAATCGGCAGAGGCACTAACGTTAATCGATAAACCTTTAAATAAGGTAGTACGCCCACTAAGAGAAATTGGAGCCCAATTAAGAGAGTCTGCTATTAAATTGTAAGAGGTGGAAAAATTAAGAGATTCTAAAAGCTTAATTTTTTTTGTAGCGTCAGTTGAAGTAGTGTCATTTTTATCTGCCACTTTCATTTCTAAATTATTATTAAGTGAAAAGCTTACAGTACCTGATTTACCAAAACTAGGCATTCCATATAATTGGTATTTTTCATAAGGATTATAGTATTCAGGTCCAGTGTAATTACCATTTTTATCTATACTTTGATTAGAAGTATCTATAGGTACATAAAAGCCATACTTCTCATCACTAAAATCGGGTCTGTAACTCATTGAAACAGATGGTGTAGCAACATGTCTTATGGCTTTCAGCCATTTGCTTTTGTATTGATACATGCCATAAATAGTTGTTCCTAATCCTAAACTATATGAATAATCATAGAGATTGTAGAAACCCGTTTCTTCTTCAGTGGTATAGCCTGTTGAGTCAGCCATGTATGTTCTAATGTCTCGCTTAAAATACATACGATCGGTAAAATTAATACTAGGGCTTAAGTTAAAGTATTTCAACACCTTAAACGAGGTGCTTAAAGGTATTTTATGGTTTAAACCATTATTAAAATAGTCCCACATTTCATTTTTAAACATTACAGAGTCGTGCAATCCTTTGGATTTATTCTCGAAATTACCAGCATATGTTATACCTATATCTTCATACCACCGTTTTTTGCCAACAGCAGCTTTTCTTCGAAAAGGAAATACTCTACTCATATTCATGGTTATTTGCGGTAATGTTAAATTTACAGTTTTATTAGTTGTATTCTGTGAATGCCTTAGGTTCATTGACATGCTAAAAGGAGTATTAGCAAATGTTTTACGATATGATATACTAGAACTAGTAGTGTTTGTTAAATATTGCTGTGAATTAGTTGCATTGTACCTATTGTCATCCATTGAGGTAAAATTCACATTTGCACTAAAATTGCTATTAGGTCTTGCTTTTGCATCTTGTGTGTGTGACCATACTACTCTGTATTGGTTTGATTCGCTGTAATTTTCTAGCCCCTGGTTTATTGCAACTTTTGAATATCCCAAGTTAACATTACCACCAAACTTATATCTTACTTTATATTTTGAAGTTGCTCCAATTTGCCACGATCCTTTTGAATAAACATCTCCTTTTACAGCAAGGTCGGCGTAATCGCTAAAAGCAAAATAGTATCCACCTTCACGTAAATAAAAACCTCTATTTTTTTCCTCGCCAAATTTAGGTATTAAAAAACCCGAAGCTTTTTCTTTTGTATTTGGGAAAAACCCAAAAGGTATCATAAGTGGATATAGCGGTACATCTTCAATAACCAAAAAAGAAAAACTAGAAACTATAGCTTTTTGTGGCACAACTTTTCCTTTCGATATCCATAAGTAAAAATGTGGATCTTCTAAATCGCAGGTAGTATATTTCCCTTTATGTAAATTTACATGATTATTAGCTTGTATTTTGGTTTGGCTACTGTGCAGATATCCATCGTCTTGCTGTGTGTACAAACCTTTAACATAGCCTTTGCTGGTTTGTATATTATAAGTAATGTTTTTTGCCTTTATTTCATCAGAGCCTTGAATAAAAACTGGTTCATCCATAGGGTTACCAACACTATCTTTCATTCCCTCAGCATAAATAATACCTTCAGACATATCTACTTCTATATAGGCAGCAGTAAGCTTAATATCTTCATAGTTTACTTCGGCTTTGCCAAATAGAAATACTTTTTGCCCATCAACAGAGAAAATTGTTGAATCGTTCGAATTATATTCAACTTTGCTGGTAATAAATGCTTGTTTCTGTTTTTCTGGTTTAATCGAAGTCGCAGTATCTTTAACATTAATTCCCAAATTTGGAGGTTGACTCTTATTAATTTCTCGCAAAGAATCGGGAATACGACTTTCTGATTGATACAACGAATCTAATATATTAGTTATAGTATCATTCAATTGAACAGTTACAGAGTCGTTTATACTATTATCATAATCAACAGTTTGAGATAATCCTACTGAACAGTTGATTAAATATAGAAATATGCCTATTAATAGGTAGTTTGTTTTCAAATCAGACAGAATATACTATTTTTGTATTTATTGTTTTTAAAAGCGCATCAAAACTAATGAATTTTTAAAGTTATCAGGATATATGTACCGAAAAAATATACTGTTTATATTACTATTATTATTATATGTACCCATAACTGCATACAATACAACTGAATCTGATAAAAAAAAGGTGGTTGTTATTGATGCCGGACATGGCGGAAAAGATTCAGGTGCATTGGGTTTACATAGCAAAGAAAAAGATATTGTATTGTCCATAGCACTTAAAGTTGGGGCTTATATTGATCAAAATTTACCAAATGTTAAAGTTATTTATACTCGTAAAACAGATGTTTTCATTCCATTAAACGAACGTGCAAATATTGCAAACAAGAATAATGCCGATTTATTTGTTTCAATACATGCAAATTCAAATTCAAATACGAAAGCTTATGGAACCGATTCATTTGTAATGGGTTTACATAAAACTAAAGGGAATTTAGAGGTAGCAAAAAAAGAGAATTCAGTAATTGTTTTTGAAGAAGACTATAATACTAAATATGAAGGATTCGATCCTAATTCAGCTGAATCATACATTATTTTCAGTTTAATGCAAAATGCTTTTTTAGATCAATCATTATCATTAGCCTCTTATGTGCAACAACAATTTAGAGAAAAAGCGCAAAGAAAAGACCGAGGTGTAAAACAAGCTGGTTTTTTGGTTCTTTGGCACACTACAATGCCTAGTGTACTAATTGAAACGGGATTTGTTTCGAACGCTATTGAAGAAAAATATTTAATGTCAAAACAAGGACAAGAATATATATCTTCAGCTATTTATAGGGCAGTAAAAAAATATTTGAATGAGTTAAGCGAAGAAGAAATTGAAATGCAGAACTCTTCTCAACCTGAAAGCAACTTAAATTCCACAGCAGCTACAGATAGTGGAACAAGTGATATTAAAAAGGAAGTAGTATTCAGAGTGCAAGTTTTTTCATCTTCAAAAAAAATTGATAAAAACACTAGTATATTTAATAAATATACAGATATTTACGAATATCAGGAGAACAACTTGCATAAGTACGCTATTGGTAATTGCAAAATTTTGCAAGATGCAAAAAGTATGCAATCTGATTTAAAAGTTGATTATCCAGGTGCATTTATTGTAGCTTTCCGAAATGGAATAAAAATATCTTTAAAAGAAGCTCTTAACAAATAATATAAAAATTGTGAATAAATCAATTTATATAAAAATAGGATTTACCGTTGGCTTTGCAATTATTGCTCTTATTTGGGGTATTAATTTCCTAAAAGGCAAAGGTTTGTTTAGTGATCAATCTCATTACTATGCTATTTATGATAGAATTGATGGCTTAGAAGTTTCTAACTCGGTATTAATTAATGGATTTAAAGTAGGTCAGGTTTCTGATATTCACTTTTTACCAGATACATCAGGTAGGTTAATTGTTGAATTTTCTATGGGTAACCAATACTCTTTACCAAAAAAGACAGTTGCACAAATTTTTAGTAGCGATTTAATGGGTACAAAATCCATTAGTCTAATATATGGGGATGTAAAAGGGATACAAAATCCTGGAGACACATTAATATCTGACTTTGAAGGGAGTTTAACCGAAATGGTAAGTGTACAAATGCTACCATTAAAAAATAAAGCAGAAGATTTATTAAAAGAAATGGAAAAAGCAATTTCTATTGTTACATATATATTTAATGAAGAAACTCGCGATAATGTTATGGCAAGTTTACTCGATATGAAAAAAACATTTCATTCATTAGAAAGTTCTTCCTCTAACTTAGATTCAATTGTACAAGGTGGAAAAAGTAAAATAGACAACATTCTTACTAATGTAGAGTCTATAAGCCGTAATTTAGATGAGAATAATGAAGAAATAACTAATTTATTTAAAAACTTATCTAACATTAGTGATTCTTTAGCTAAAGCAAATATTGCACAAACAATTACTGAATTAAATTATACTATAGCTGAACTTAATGGCATAGTGAATAAAATTAATTCAGGTAAAGGTACAATGGGCATGCTTGTAAATAATGACAGTTTATATAATAATTTAGAAGATGTTAGTTATAATCTGAATAGATTATTACAAGACTTTAGATTGAATCCTAAACGATATATTCATTTATCGGCATTTGATTTAGGTAAAACAGTTTATGTTGACAGTGAGAATTCCAATAAGAAAAATGAGAAAATTGTTTATAAAATTCAAATTGCAAGCTCAAATAAAAGCATCCCTTTAATTCCTGATAATTTTAAAGGATATAAAAATATTGAAGAATCATCTGTGAATGGTATATATATATATACTTACGGGTCACATAAAAAAATTGAAAAAGCACGAACTCTACTTCAAGAGGTAAAAGATGATTTTCCCGAGGCAATTTTATTGGAAATTACTGGTGGAGCCTATAACAAAATAGACTAATTAATTTAGCTAAAAAGATACTAATTTACATCTCTAAATATGTAAAATTACTATTGTTTTACTAATCAGCATATTAAGGAGTATATATTTGTATCCATCTGATACTCAAAGACTTATAAAAGATGATTTTTTTTTGTTTCGCAATAAATTGAAAAAGAAGCCACTAACAAATAAACGAGAAAGTCAATAGCAATTAGATTTTTTTTATACTTTTTTTTTCAACAAATTGCTTTCGATTTAGGGAATCAACATTTTATTATTAATTCAACCAATGAGTAAAGAATATCAGCAAGTTTGGAATAACTGTTTAAGAGTCATTAAAGACAATGTTCCAGCAATAAGTTTCAGAACATGGTTCGAGCCTATTGTGCCTTTAAAAGTAGAAGCTAATGTATTAACGATTCAGGTACCAAGCCCGTTTTTTTACGAGTATCTTGAAGAGCAATACATTGATATTTTGAGAAAGACTTTAAGAAACGAGCTTGGCACTGATGCTAAGCTTGAATATAGCGTTGTAATGGATAACAACGTATTTCCTAATGCGAACCCTTATACAGTTAAATTGCCAACAAATAATAGAAGGGATTTAAAAAATAAACCTCTGTCTTTACCTATTGATGAACCAAAAAGTATTAAGAACCCCTTTATTATACCTGGTATTCAGAAGTTACACGTTGACCCACAATTAAATCCGAATAATAGTTTTACTAATTATGTAGAAGGTGAATGCAATAGATTAGCTCGTTCAGCTGGTTATGCGGTAGCTAACAACCCTGGTAAAACAGCTTTTAATCCATTATTTATATATGGTAATTCAGGACTAGGAAAAACTCACCTATCGCAAGCAATTGGTATTGAGGTAAAAGAGAAGTTTCCTGATAAAGTTGTACTATATGTAAATGGCAATAAATTTCACACACAATTTGTTGAAGCTATTTTAAATAATAATAGAAATGACTTTGTTCACTTTTATCAAATGATTGATGTACTAATTATTGATGATGTACATGAGTTTATAGGGAAAGAAAAAACACAAGATATATTTTTCCATATTTTTAATCATTTACATCAAAATAATAAACAACTAATACTTACATCCGATAAGTCACCTGTAGATTTACAGGGCTTGGAGCAACGTTTGTTATCACGATTTAAATGGGGATTATCAGCCGATTTGCAAATTGCCGATTATGAAACACGAATTGCAATATTAAAACAAAAGACATATAACGATGGAATTGAATTAGCTGATGAGGTTATAGAATATATTGCTTCGCACATTACAACAAACATGCGAGAATTAGAAGGTGCATTGATTTCTCTTTTAGCTCAATCTACATTGAATAGAAAAGAAATTAATATTGATCTTGCTCGAAGAATGATTGATAAATTGGTAAAAAATACAAAGCGCGAAATTTCTATTGACTATATTCAGAAAGTAGTTTGCGACTATTTTGATATGCCAGCTGAATTAATTAATTCTAAAACCAGAAAACGAGAAATTGTACAAGCAAGGCAAATAGCAATGTTTTTTGCTAAAAGCTTAACTAAATCGTCGTTAGCTACTATTGGCTCACAGATAGGTGGTAAAGACCACGCTACGGTATTACATGCTTGTAAAACAGTTAATAATCTTATTGAAACTGATAAGCGTTTTAGAGTGTATATTGATGAAATTGAAAAGAAGTTAAAAATATAATATTAACAAGAAAATAATTAATGGCTGGTTAATACCCAGCCATTATTTTTATATGGATTTTTTTTCCATTTTCAAATTTGCTACTTTTGCTTTTGCTGTAAAATTAAGCTTAATTAAAAACCATATAAATGAAGAATATAATAAACAAAGTCTTACTTATAAGTTTACTACTACTCCCCGCCCTTTGTTTTTCACAGGAATCGACCATAAAACGTTCAAATAATAAAGTTAGTTTAAATGGTAAAGCCTATTATATACATATTGTTAGAAAAGGTGAAACCCTATTTGCCATTGGGAATTCATATAAAATACCGGTTGATTCTATTAAAAAAGATAATCTTCATATAAGTGATGAACTTAAAATAAATCAATACCTTAAGATAAGACTATGTAAGTCTGAAAAAGTCAAACAAAGCAACTCTTACCTTAGTCATAAGGTTATTAAAGGAGATACTCCATTTAATATTGCGAGACGCTATAAAGTAACTATTAACGATATATACAAAGAGAATACAGGAAGCAAATTAGGTATTAAACTAGGAGAAATTTTAAAAATACCAATTGAACCAACTGAAATCACATATAAAAGCGATTCAATAAATACTGATACTGCGAATACGGGTTTTATTGTACATAAGACTTTAAAAAAAGAAACGAAATATGGTATTGCAAATAAATATAGTATAACGGTAGAGGATATTGAAAAATATAATCCTGAATTAACTGAGCGACAGTTAAATATTGGCGAATATATAAAAATACCAATAAAGTCAAAAGATATATTAGGTAATCAAGATATTCATTATCATGTAGTTAAAAAGAAAGAAACAGTATATGGAATAACTAAAATGTATTCTATTTCTAAAAAAGAATTTTACAATTCTAATTCGCAAACTAAAAAAAGAGAATTGCAAATTGGCGAGTTAGTAATGATACCAAAAACTAAGCTAACTGATTCTATATTTTCAAAAAAATATATCAAAGACTCTCTAGAAAGTATTGAGGTTAAAATTCCAGTTAATAATACAATTGATACATACATAGCTATGCCATGTTCTGAACCAGTAATTGATACTGTAAATACATATAAAGTAGCTATTTTTCTACCATTATATTTAAATATAAATGATACTTTAGGTAAGTTTATAGACAAAATGATTGTAGATGAAGATGGTATTGCTGTACTTAAAACAATGCCACGTACTGGTATTATTAAAGATCAGATTTACGGTAGATCACGTATGTTTTTAGAGTTTTATGAAGGAGCATTGCTTGCTCTGAATGATTTAAAAAAACAGGGTATGTCATTTGAAATTCATGTATTTGACACTCAAAATGATAGTACCTATACTGTAAAGTTATTAGCTAAAAATAATTTACATGATTTCAACTTATTTATTGGGCCATTCTATAGTGAGATACTTAATATAGTAAATGATTATGCGTGGGAGCACCAGATAAATATAGTTTCTCCATTATCCTTAAAAAATTCATTTATCGAACATAATCCATATGCTTTTCAAGTAAGTCCACCATTTGAAGTTCAAATGCTGCATGCTTCAGAGTATTTAAATAAATTTGATACTAAAAACTACATTGTAATTCACGACGGAAAAAATCTTAATCAAGAGTATATAGCAGTATTTAAGCAACAATTATATGCTCAAATAAATGATTCAAACTTTAATCAGGTTAAATATAATGAAGTACAATATTACGATACGCGCGATAAAGTATTAAAAGATGTATTTTCTCGGGGAATTGAAAATATAGTTATAGTACCATCTAATAATCAGGCATTTGTAAGCGATGTTATGGGTAAACTAAATGGATACTCGTATAATTATAATATTACAACTTTTGGTCAGCCCCGTTGGATTACTTTTGATAATATAGAACTTGAAAGTTTTCATAATACCAATACACACATATTTTCAAATTCGTTTATTGATTATACTAAACCTGAAGTTGTTAAGTTTGTTTACACCTATCGTAAACTATATGATTATGAGCCAAATAAGTATTCTTTTCATGGTTATGATATTACAAAATACTTTTGTACTGCCTTGAACAAATATGGTCATGAATTTAGAAAGTGTATTCATATGAATGAAACTAGCTTATTGCAAACAAATTTCAATTTTGTTCCATATACCGATCAAGGAGGGTATCAAAATACTGCGATATATATTTTAGAATATACAAAAGAAAATAAGCTAATAAAGGCTGCGCAGTTTCCATAGTTTTAATTTTTTATGTAGAATAATTATATTTCTGTAATACTATACTATACATAAAACACTTAATTTGAGTTAATTAAAGCTAAATAACTGGTTTTATGACTTATCGAGAGTTTAATATTTTCTTATTCATGTATAATGCTGCGCAAATTTCAAAATAATATAGCCTTATAAAGCATTTATACAATACAGAACTATTTATAATGGGGGAGTTTTAATGAATAGATATTTATTTGTAGATTCCATACCTAATATTCTAGGTTTTCAATCAGTTTATCGTGAATGTTATAATTCGTAAGCAGTAAATGAAGAAAACAACTGATTACTTTACTGTTTACATAAGTGTACTCATGTATAATACATCTGTAACCAGCATTTTGTTGTGAAAACTTATGCAATTTACTTTTGTAACGTGGTTTTAAATAGCTTATTTATTTGCTTTGCTAAGATAGGACCACTATAAATAAATCCTGTATAAACCTGTACTAACGAAGCACCTGCATTTAATTTATCTAGGGCATCTTGTGCTGTTTCAATTCCACCAACCCCTATAATAGGTAGTTTACTATTGGTTTTATCTGATATATACTTAATAACTTCCAGAGAACGCTCCTTAAGTGGTTTTCCACTAAGACCGCCATTTGCAATTGCATCTACTTGCTGTTTAGGAGTATTAAGGTTATTACGAGTTGTTGTTGTATTTACAGCAATAATACCATCTATACTGCACTTATCAACAACAACCAAAGTTTCATCTATTTGAGTATTGTTTAAATCAGGTGAAATTTTCAAAAATATTGGCTTGTAAACATTCTTTTTTACTCTACAATTGTTAAGGGCTTGTAGTATCTTATCTAGTTCATCCTGATCTTGTAGCTTACTTAAGTTGGTAATATTAGGACAGCTAACATTTACAGTTAAATAATCAACATGGTCATATAAACCATTAAAACAAGTAATGTAGTCGTTTATAGCATCTTCGTTAGGAGTTAGTGTATTTTTACCAATATTGCCTCCTATAATTGCTTTGGTAGTACGTTTCTTAAGTCTATTTATAATAGTTTCTAGTCCATGGTTATTAAAACCCATTCGGTTTATTAAAGCACGATCGCTAGGTAGGCGAAATGACCGTGGTTTAGGATTACCTAGTTGAGCTTTGGGTGTTACGGTTCCTATTTCAATATGTCCAAATCCTAAATTGCTAAGCATTTCATATGCTTCAGCATTTTTATCTAAGCCCGCTGCTATTCCAACTTTATTAGGAAAAGTTAGACCACAAACGATTGTTTCCAATTGTAAACTGCTTGGATTTAAAACACTATTGAGTAGCTTACCTATACTTAGTGTTTTTCCAATTTTCAGTAATAAAAAAACTAGTTTATGTGCATTCTCGGGCGAAAAGCTAAAGAATATAGGGCGTAATATACTTTTATACATTGTTTTTTTTTGCAAATATAGTTATTTAGGCTAAAAAATATTGCTTTAGTCTGTAGCTTTTGAATTAAATTTTTCTGCCTAATATCAAGGTTACATATGTAAACTAGATAGTTTGGCAAATTTGAAAAATTTATATAGAAAATTAATCATTAGGCGAATATGATGAAAAGGTTTTATCAGTATAGAATATTACAATATAGTCTACAGTTTTATCATTAAATTTAGTTTGTTTAGCTGCTTCCAATACACTTTTAGAGCTTTCATACGCATTATTAACAGTTTTTATGGTTTTATTAATAGGTGTGTTTTTTTGCTCGTATTCAGGCTTCGGGTCTGTGTTGAATAAGGTACTATTAGATTGTGGTATAGATAAAGTGGTATTTAAATCAGACTTATTGTTATTTATTGCTTCACCTGAACCCATTATTAGCCATTCAGTACTATATTTAGGATAACTATTTAGTACCTTTTGTATAAACTCTAAGCTAGGCTTATTTCTACCTGAAATTATATGTGAAATACTAGAACGTTGTACTCCTATGCTATCGGCAAACACCGAAGCTGTTAGTCGTTCAATATTCATTATTTTTAATATCCTGTCTTTTAATTCCATAACCATTCTATTTCAACAGTTGTTATATTTTGTTAGTGATTTATATATGCTTTTATAGCAGCTACAGTTTTTTTGTATATACTCGAATACTATAGGCATATGTTTTCTCTTACTATCTCACCTAATAAGTACGTCTTTACAATTCTGGCAGATTAAGTGAGCTTTATATATAATCTAAATAACCATTGTTATTCATTACAAATGTAAATATAAACTTCTTTCATGAATTTCCAAAAGTAAACTCATTAATGTCACAGATGTAAATAGTTAAATTGATAGTTATGAATATCTATCATATATTTTACTTCAATTAAATGCCATAAGTAACTGGTAATAAGTTATATAATATGCTAAATTATTGTCAAATTTGCATATTGTAAACAAAATTGTGCATTTTTATTACATGTAGACTTTAACTAAATAGCATAACTTATTGATTAAACGACTGTTATTGATTATTATGATGCTATTGTAAATTGACTACTTTCATGCTTAACACCAGCAGTATATTAAGTTTGAGCTTACTATTTGTTACTTTTTTAGTACAACTCAATTTATAAGAATACCTAGTATAACGATATATTTATTTGTTAGGTGAGTATTATTTTAAATAAAATAGTTACGAATGCTCCTACTCCAGGGAAATTCATTTAAAAGCTTTTAACTACGCTTAAATGTCTTTAAGACGTTTTATGGTGGTTTGTATATAGTTGATAATTTTAAAATATTGGCACCTTAAATTGAAATTACAACATTATATTAAGTTCATTATTACAATTGCAGCTATTCAGCCAATTTACCGACATAAGCAAAATTTTTGATAGACTTTGCAAGCTAGTTCACAATAAACTTAAGCTATTGCAAATCAATGGTGATGTTTATCCCTAGGCTTTACTTACCCTACCTTATATATATAATGGCTATTATTCTGATTATTGGATAGTTATTATGTATTTTTATAATACCTTGATTCCGTAACTTTTAAGGTTAAATATTTGATAGTCAAGGCGTGAGTGCTTTTTTAACGGCACATGTTTTGTTATTATAAACTGTTATTAATTAAACTATCTGCCAAACAGGTAGGCAACTCATACCGTGACTTGCATATTTTAGGTAAAATAAAAAAGCTCGCTTGTTGTAGAACTAATTAATTCATAAATATTTTCAAAAAGCAATTAATAGATTGATTATTATACTATAAGATTGCATTTGTTAAGAAATTAATTTTTGAGAAAGTTTCCAAGTTTGTTTATTTCAATGCATTTGTTTTTCCGAATCAAGTTCGGAATAGGCTGTTGCGAAACCCTTGAAACTTTAGTTCACTAACATCTATAAATTAATAATTGCTGTAAGTAAATATTAAGATATATCTACTGATTATGACGCTCCCGAGAATTGTCTGGACAGGCTTTACAGCTACATCAAACTAAATACATGAATTATTCAGGTTACAATTACTCGTTTAATTTAGCTTGTTGTTTTTTATATACTCTTTGAGATATACGAATACTAATTTCGTACAATAAAATTAGAGGTACAACCACCATAACTTGACTAAATATGTCGGGCGGTGTTATTATTGCAGATAATATTAGAAGTATAATTAAGATTATACGACGGCTTTTGCGCATGAATTGTGGTGTAACTATCCCTGTTTTAGTTAAGAAATATACTAGAACCGGTATCTCAAAAATAAAACCTATAGATAGGGTTACTGAAACTACATTTCGAATATAGGAACTTAGTGAAATAGTATTCTCAACCTGTTCACTAACTTGATACGAACCAAGAAAATTTATTGTTAATGGCAACACTAAATAATAGGCAAAAAGTGCACCGGTTATAAAAAGTATTGAACATATAAAAACAGCACCTCTGCTATGTTTTTTCTCTTTTGAATACAGAGCAGGTCTAACAAAATTCCAAAACTCGAAAAATATGTAAGGCGAGGCAATAAATACACCAACGGCAAATGAAATAAACAAATGAGTAGTAAACTGCCCCGATAATTTAATATTAATAATTTTTAGCGATACTTGATTAAGACATAAGGCATCAACCTTCACAATTTCTGAAAACTGACATAATAAAACGTTAGTAATAAACCACGGTTCTTTAGGTGCTAAAAAAACATTATTAAAAATAAAATGTTTATTCAAAAAAGCAACAACACTAATTACAGCAATTGCAGCTAGCGATCTAAGAAAAACCCATCTTAACTCCTCAAGATGATCCCAAAAAGTCATTTCAACATTCGATTTACTTATTGCCATATTTAGCTGTCTATTAATCTATAAAGGCGAAGAATCTTTAATATTGTCAGATACAGAATTAATTTCTTTCTTTATATCTTTTAAATCTTTCCCAACCTCACTATCGCTTGTAGCTTTTTTAAATTCTTTAATACCTTTTCCTAATCCTTTCATAAGCTCAGGTATTTTTCGTCCACCAAAAAGCAACAATACAGCCAAAACAATTAATATAATTTCCTGACCACCAAGTATGCCCAAAGGCAATAATACAAAACTCATCATATTTTTAAATTTGAGAACAAAACTAATTAATATTTTTCAAATATTTACAAATCTAGATACTTTTTGCTACCATTAAAAAATCTCAATTTAATTGATATTCTATGCGTTATAATAAAACACTAAAAATTTTCTATATAAAAATAACTTGTATTGTATATATAAATATTTTACATTTGTGTAGGGATGTTAAAAAAGGAATTAATTATTACTAAAATGGAAGATAAAAAATTACCAAATGAGGAGTGGAAACGCTTTACTTTATCAGGAATTAGATCTGACGAAGTGTATGAAATTTCTACTTATGGCAGCGTTAAACACTACAACAAAAAGAAAGAAGAATGGCAATCACTAAAGGCTATTAACCAATTTAAAGATAAATCTGGTTTTGAATACGTGAATAATTTTAAACGTATTAAAGGCACAACCAAGCGTGTTACAGAATCTGTGCACCGTCTTGTTGCTGCAAACTATTGTGAAAAACCGTCAGACCGACATACTTATGTAATTCATAAAGATTACGACAAATTAAATAACCATTTTGAGAATTTGAAGTGGGTTACTCAACACGAATTAAATTCACACAATAACGAAAACCCTAAGGTTAAATTCGCACGTGAAAACCGCAAAGGAAATATTACACATGCTAAATTAACAGAGACAGATGTAATTCGTTTAAAGAAAAAAGTAATACGTGGTAAAAATCCTCTTTATAAAATTGCCAAAGAATTTGGTATTACACACACACAACTTAATAGAATTAGACGTGGTGAAAACTGGGGGCATGTTAGGATAGAGGAAGAGGAGCAGTTAAGATATTAAATAGTCTCAGCAAGAAAACTCCACTAATTTCGTTATTCTTGCATCTAAATCAGTCATTTGCAAAAGTAAACTTCTGATTTTCAATGCTTTGAAAGCCTCATTATTGTAGCTTTCTTATCAGAGACTAAATTTTCTTACACGCATTAAATAGCAAAAAGATTGAAGACAAATATTAATTCAAATAATAAAGGGGAGGGCTTAGCTCTCCCCTTAGTTGAACAGTTCTACACCATTCAAGGGGAAGGATTCCATACAGGAAAAGCAGCTTATTTTATACGCATAGGTGGTTGCGATATTGGTTGCCGATGGTGCGACTCAAAAATATCGTGGAGTCCGGGTATTCACAAAATGGTAAGTATTGATGATATTGTGAAAAATGTTTTAGATACACCAGCCCAATCTGTTGTAATAACAGGAGGCGAGCCTACTTTATATAATTTGGAACCACTAAGTTCGTTGCTACAAAAGAAAAACATCGAAACTTTTATAGAAACATCTGGAGCTTATGAATTGACTGGTAGTTGGGATTGGATTTGCTTATCGCCAAAACGAAACCAACACCCCCACCCATCTATATACGAAAAGGCCAACGAGCTTAAAATGATTATTTATGAAGACGATGATTTTGATTGGGCTGAGCAGTGTGCTAAACGAATTAGTAAAAACTGCTACAAGTATTTACAACCTGAATGGAGCCGCTATTCTGTAAATATTGATCCAATTGTTAATTACGCAAAAAACCATCCTGAATGGATGATTTCATTACAGTCGCATAAGTTCATGAAAATTCCTTAATAAGATACAAAATAGATACTAGACTTTAGATGCTAGATCTTAGACATTTAATATCTTTTTTCAGTACATAAAATACAGAGTGCTTAGTAGAGTCCTTAAATCCGCAAGTCACGGTGTGAGTTTTTGATTAATAGCTATTTGTAATAATAAAACGAGTGTCTTTAATAAAGGGCTCACGCCGTGACTATCATGCATTTAACCTTAATAGTTGCGGAATCAAGGAGAGTACTCAAAGTTATAAGTTAACTGTAGTTTTTTTTGAGTTTTGAGTTTTGTAATTTATATGTAAGACAAATTCACAACTCGAAACATGCAATCCATAGTTCGCTCACAATCAAATTCTGCAAATACTACACTTTATCAAGCCTTTCTGCTTTTAGCACACCTTTAATATTATTAATATTTACAAGTAAAGAGTCGAGGTGCTTTAAGCTATTTATAAAAATGGAAATAAATCCTTGAAAAATACCATCTTTAGTATTTATTGCCAACGAACGCATATTTACTTGATGGTCTTTTGATATAACCTCAGAAATATGATTAATAATACCTATTTTATCGATACCTGTTACCACTAATTCTACTAAAAATGCCTTATCGTTACTTTCATCAGTCCATTTGGTTTGAATTATTCTGTACGGATATCGTTTGTACATATCTGTAGCGTTAGGGCATTTCACCCTATGTACTTGTATTCCTCTGTCTACAGTTACAAAACCAAATATATTATCACCAGGTATAGGTCGGCAGCATTTTGCTAACTTATAATCAATATTTATTAAGTTATTTTCAATAACTAAATAATCGTTTGATACGCTATATTTTTGTTTATATTCAGTAGCACTTTGCTCTGCTGTTTCTTTGTTGTTGTCTTCATGCTTCGAAGCGGTTAAATACTCTTTTACCAACTGAATATCTAACTTTTCATTTGCAATATCCTGATAAAAATAGAGTGCTTGTTTATATTTAAAATGATTTATCATTTTTAAAACAACTGACTCATTGTAGTCGAGTTTTAATTGCGATAATTTGCGTTCCAACATTTCTTTTCCTACTTCAGCATGCTTGTACTCTCTTTCACTAATTGACCTTCGTATTTTAGCTTTTGCTCTTGTACCTTGTACAATATTTAACCATTCTTGTTTTGGAAATTGATTTTTTGCTGTTATTATCTCTATTGTATCGCCATTATTCAATTTATATTTTATTGGAACAATACGCTCGTTAACTCTTGCACCTGTACAACTATCTCCTATTTTAGTATGCACTGAGTAAGCAAAATCGAGTACCGTGGAGCCTTCTCTAAATTTTTTAATATCTCCTTTTGGAGTAAAAATAAAAATATCGTTTATAATATTTTCACTATCAGATTCCTTCAATTGGTCAATAGCTTCTGGGTTTCTATTCTCAATTACTTCACGAACTTGCCTTAGCCAGTCTTCATGAGATTCACTTTTTCCAGATTCTTTGTATTTCCAATGAGCAGCATCTCCTTTTTCTGCTACCTCATCCATTCGTTGGGTTCTTATCTGCACCTCTACCCACTTTTTATCAGGACCACTTACAGTGGTATGCAAAGACTCGTATCCACTTGGCCTAGGCGTAGTAATCCAGTCTCGTAATCTAGTTGGATTAGGCGAATAAATATTAGTTATTAAACTATAAATATTCCAACACTCCTCTTTTTCTTTTTCTATCTCAGTATCTTCTAAAATTATGCGTATTGCAAACAGGTCAAATATTTCAGATATTTCAATATTTTTAGTTTTTATTTTACCATATATTGAGTTAACAGACTTTGGTCTTCCTTTAATATCAAACTTATAGCCTTTATTTTTAAGCACCTCAATAATTGGTTCTGAAAACCGTTGAATATAATTTTCTCTTTCTTTTTTAGTCTCTTTTAATTTAGATGCAATACTAAAATACGCTTGCGTATCTGTATGCCTTAACGAAATATCTTCAAACTCTGATTTTATATGATATAAACCTAACCTATGAGCTATTGGTGCATATAGTAAACGAGTCTCTTTCGCTATTTTAAGTTGTTTTTGCTCACTAAATTTTTTAATATTTCGAATATTATCTAATCGGTCAGCCAACTTTAGTAGTATAATTCTTACATCTTTAGTAATTGTTAAAAGTAAAGAAATAAAATTGTCGCTTTGTAAGGATAGTTTTTCTGTGTATAGGGTACTTATTTTCGATAAACCAATTAATATACTTACAATCTCATCACCGAAGGTTTTTTTTACAAAATATTCGTCTAAATAACCATCCTGATAAGCATCATGAATTAGTGCGACAATTATTGAGCTGGCATTCATCTTTATTTCATCGGCAGCTATTAATGCTACGCGAATAGGATGGCAAATAAATACTTCGCCTGAAGATCGTTCCTTTTCAGATAATTTACTACTTATTAAATTAATAGCTTCATTTATTTTAGCATTCTCCTCTTTTGCAAAAGATGCATTGCAAATTAAAATAAGTTGATTAATCTCTTTTTGAATTTCAATATTTTCCTTAGTTATCTCAATCACAGTAATAATTATTTTGCAAGTTAAAATTAATAATTACATACATATTGTAAATATATTCACAGTATTGCTTTTAATATTAAGTATTTATTTAACGAGTATGTTTCTATATATCAAATAATTGACCAATAGCATGAGTAAATCCATTTTCGTTGTTTGACGAAGTAAGTCTATGCTTATCTTTTAATTCATCTATACCGTTATTTACAACAAAACTATGATGCGTATAGTTCAATAAATCAATGTCGTTGTAATCATTTCCTATTCCAAATGTATATTGTTGATTTATTATAAGCTTTTTACACAACCAATTAATCCCATTAGCTTTTGATACTTTAGCATTAAAAACCTCTGCCCATAACGATGAATTATTTACCGGAGAAGTAGTTAATAAAATTTTCAAATGCTTTAGTTCAGACCTTAGCTCTTCATATTTTGCTTTATTACTATTTAGTAAAGCTATCATTTGGGTAGCTTTATGTGGTAATTCTGAAATATTTAGTGGCTGTAAAAACTCCTTATAAAAGAGTGTATAGTTTTTCAAATCGTGCGAATTATTGTCCTGTAACATTAAATACATATGGTGCGTTTCAGGGATAGGCGAATGTATGGTAAAACTTAGCTTATGATTTAAAAAGGTATCCGAAGTTATTTTAATTTCTTTTTCGTTAAGATGCCAGCTTTTTAATACTTTCTTTGCTTTCCAATCCATAATACCAGCACCTGAGGAAAACACGGCATAATCCATTGGGAAATTATCAGGTAGCTTCTTTCTTATTGAATAATAATTTCTACCAGTAGCTGCTACTAATAGTATTCCTTTCTTTCTTAATTTCTTTAATGTTAGTAAATCGGTTTCACTAACCTTTTTATTATCCATTAATAGGGTTCCATCTAAATCGAAAGCAACTAATTTAACTGTATTCATAGGTTAAAAAAATATTAAAGTGTAATAAATATTCAATCTATATATAAAATTTGGTTCTACGATAATTTTGGCGAGTAATTTAGTATTATGACAAAACTCACTAGCATTCTAATGTTTCTGCTATATTTGCATTCAAAATTAATTTGCTAGATATGAATTTTTTTTCATTTTATTTATAAACCAATTTATTA
>JAUXEM010000295.1 GCA_030620515.1 Salinivirgaceae bacterium | reverse complement strand
GTTTGCTTGCATGGTGCAGCGCAATCGGCATAATGGTTACTTGCTATTAAATCGAGCGCAGTTTTACGTGCGGCTTTAACCTTATCGTTATAGGTCTGAATAGTCATTCCTTCCATTACTTTGGTAGAGCAAGAAGGTTGCATGTTTTTCATTCCTTCAATTTCAACCACACACACAAAGCACGAGCTGAAAGGTTGCAGTCGGTCGTCGTTGCAAAGCGTTGGTATATGAATACTGTTTTGTTTGGCTACTTGTAAAATAGTTTCTCCTTCAAGAGCCTTAAACGTTTTTCCGTCTATTATTATATTGATGGTTTTTTTTATGTTTTTCATAATCGATGTCAAAAAATTTAAGATAAAAGAATTGCGTCAAAATTACATTTGCTGTAACACATACCACACTTAATACACTTTTCTTCTACTACTTCGTGTATTTGTTTGCGTTCGCCCAAAATTGCATCTGTTGGGCAATTTCGTGCACAAATAGTACAGCCGGTACACTTCTCTACATCAACTTTATATGTAATAAGCTTTTTACAATTAAGGGCAGGACATTTTTTGTCGTTAATGTGCGCTTCGTACTCATTTCTGAAGTATTTAATTGTTGTAAGAACAGGGTTAGGAGCTGTTTGCCCTAAACCACATAATGAATTTTCTTTTATCTGTTGTGCAAGAATTTCTAATGTTTCAATATCGGTTTCTTTGCCTTCGCCTTGAGTAATGCGAGTAAGAATTTCAAGCATTCGTTTGGTTCCCATACGGCAGAAAGTACATTTGCCACACGATTCTTTTACGGTAAAGTCCAAGAAGAATCGTGCCATGTCAACCATACAAGTTGTCTCGTCCATTATTACCATACCGCCAGAACCCATAATTGCTCCGGTTGAGTTTACAGAATCATAATCGATAATAGTATCACCAAGATATGCCGGAATACATCCGCCTGATGGACCACCCATTTGAACAGCCTTGAATTTTTTATCGTTTTGAATACCACCACCCAATTTAAAAATTACATCGTTTATGGTCATACCCATTGGCACTTCAATCAAACCGCCATTAGTTATTTTTCCGGTTAAGGCAAATACTTTTGTTCCTTTAGACTTTTCGGTACCGTATTCTGCGTATTCTTGAGCACCGTTATAAATTATCCATGGAATATTTGCCCATGTTTCTACATTATTAATGTTGGTTGGTTTTTGCCACAAGCCCTTTTCTGCAGGGAAAGGTGGTCGTTTGCGTGGCATTCCTCGTTCGCCTTCAATAGATGCAATAAGTGCGGTTTCTTCTCCACATACAAAAGCGCCAGCACCCTCTTTAAGGTAAATGTCAAAGTTGAAACCCTCTTTACCTAATATATTTTGCCCTAAATAGCCTTTTGCCCTTGCCTGATCAAGTGCAATGTTTAAGCGCTTAATAGCTAATGGGTATTCAGCTCTGCAATATATTACACCACCATTTGCTTCAATGGCATATGCGCCAATTATCATGCCTTCAATAACTGAGTGTGGGTCGCCTTCCAATATTGAGCGATCCATAAATGCACCTGGATCACCTTCATCGGCATTGCATAAAATGTATTTTTCTTCTGCTTTGTTATTAAGAGCAAATCGCCATTTTAAACCGGTAGGGAACCCTCCACCTCCACGGCCACGTAAGCCAGAATCCAGAACCTCACTAATAACTTCATCTGGAGATAAACCTTTATTTATAATTTTGCGAATAGCTAGGTAGCCTTTTGTTGCTTCGTATTCTTCAATTGCCTCTGGATCAATGCTTCCACACCGAGCTGTGGCAATTTTTACCTGATCGTTTAAAAAGTAGTCGTCTTTAGTTTCAAACAAATCGCTTTTTACAATATACTCAATAACTGGTTCTTGTTGAGCAATATGTTTATCTAGTATCTCTACAATTTTATTCTCGGTAACTTCTCCATAAAGATAACTTCCTGTATTGTCAATAATCTCTACAAGCGGTTCTTTAAAGCACATGCCTATACAGCTAGTTCTTTTAACTTCAAAATCGAGTTTTTCTGCTTTTTGTAATGCGTTTATTTTATCTAATACTTTGCCGGCACCTGCTGCAATACCGCAGCTTCCTAGTCCTACAATTACCTTTGTTTTTTCCATAGTTGTATTTGCTAGTTTATTTCGCGGTTTCTTTAAGTCTAATCTCTTTAATTATTTTGACAGCATCTTTTCCCGATAGCTTTCCAAAGGTTTCATCGTCAACGGTTAATACCGGTGCTAACGAGCAGCAACCTAGACAAGCAACCGATTCAAGTGTAAAAAGATTGTCGGGAGTTGTTTCCCCATCTTTTACGTTTAAAGACTCTGCAAGTGCTTCGGTTAACTCAGTTGCATTTTGAACGTGACAGGCAGTTCCGTGGCATACTTTTATAATGTGTTTACCCACTGGGTTTAATCGAAATTGCGCATAAAAAGTGGCTACACCATACATGTCGCTCAACTCAAGACTTGTTTCTTCCGAAATTTTTATAAAAGCTTGTTTTGGTAAAAAGCCGTATAATTCCTGAGCTTTTTGTAAAATAGGTATCATATTTCCTGCTTTACCTTTGTATTGCTCAATTATCGGATTTAGTAATCCAAGGTCAAACTTCTCATTATTATTGTTCTCGGAAGTTTTACTTGGAATTCGTTGAATTCTCATAATAAAATAACAATTAGAGTGGTTGATAAATTATGTTTGTTGTAAATCAAAAATAGTAAAATAGCCCACTAATCGCAATAGATAATTCGATTTTGAGATATGAGATGTGATACAGATGGTAAATATCTAATTATTAGGTAGTTGTATGAATTATTAATATTTGCTTATATTGTTGAGTATCAATATAATGTAGATGAGGTTAAGCATTCGCCTTAAAGCGGAAATGTTAAAGAGCACTATAAACCATGCTTGTTTAGAATAATTATAATTAGTCTATATTTTTGCCTTTTTCACCAAGATATTTACTGGTTTGTATTTGACGAAAATTATTAATTATTTATGAATTCAAGATTCAATGTAGAGGCTAATTGTATATTTGTTTTCTTATGCTGTTTAATGAATTATTCAAGTTGAATTATTTATTAAATAAACTTATAAAATGTACATGTCCTTTCATTGTAGAACATACTATTTTTCCATTATTGAGTACAATTGGTGAGGAGAATATTTTGCCTTGAGTTTGAAACGAATCAACTAACTTTCCATTATTTGTTAATAAATATAAATTTTTATCGAACGATCCTATCGCAATAATGCTATCGTTTACTATTGTTGCTGTTGAAGCAACTTTTTTATTGGTGTGGAATTTATTAACCAACTCTCCACTTTCATTCATAAAATATATGTTTTTATCAAAAGAGCCAAATACAATCATGCCGTCTTTAGTTTGAATAGGTGAGCCATGTATTTTTCCCTTGGTTTTATATTTCCAGACTAATTCACCAGCAGGTGTTATTGAAGTCGGAGGCCAAGCG
>JAUXEM010000211.1 GCA_030620515.1 Salinivirgaceae bacterium | reverse complement strand
TTCAAATCAACTAATGGTGATTTTAAATATTTTTTCGTGTTAATTCATGTAATTCGTGGACATTTTCTTTTTTATATTTTTAAATGCTTTTGCCCTGCTAATTTAGTGGGTAATCAAATTAGTTCTAATAATATTATCTGACTTTTACTTTTTAAACATTTATCTTCTTTCACTTTTATTTACATTAATAATAATTTTCAAAGATGCTCATGAGTGTTTCGCAATTACATGATGAAAAGTGACAATTTAGCGCAGCGTTATCACGAACTCTTTTAAAATTATTTTCTTTTGTGAGTAAAAATCTATTGAAACCTGCCTGACTTGACTTGCCGCTAACAATTATTTATTAATAAAATATAATTCTACAAAAGTAGAACATTTTCAACCATTAATATAAAACCTTGATTTCGTAACTGTTAAGGTTAAATGCCTGATAGTCACGGCGTGAGTGCTTTTTTAACGACTCTTGCTTTACTATTATAAACTCCTATTAATCAACCTGTCTGCCAAACAGGCAGGCAACTCACACCGTGACTTGCGGATTTTAGGTAAAAACAATTAAAAGCATTAAAAACGAATTAGTTTAATTTTTAAGGCATAGAATAAACTCCGGTGAAATTCTTGAAAGTATTTCAAAAATGATTTCTTGTTTTGCATATAATACTTATCATTTTGCAAAACAAATAATATAATATCTTCGTATTATTATTCGTTTAAATATGGCTAACAAACAATAAGATGAAGCAGTATTCAATTCTTTTATTCTTTACTCTACTAATAGTTCCTACTTCACTGTTTGGGCAAAGCGAAGATGAAATCATAAAAAAACTAGATAAGCTATTCGAAAAAGAACAATATGATAAGTGTAAAAATAAAGCCAATAAGATAAGAAGTAAGCAGCCAAAAGCCGTAAGTCCTTACTATTATTTATGCAAAATTGAGATTCATTATTTTAATCAAATTGAGAATACTCCAAACAAAAAACAATACAAACATTTAAAATCGGCAACAAACTATTCCAGAAAACTTAAAGACCATTACCCTGAATGTAAAAATGAGTTAAAAGAATATTTTACTAATTACATAAATAGCTGGCACGATACCAGCTATACTAATACACATGTAAAAAAAGCAGTACATACTTACACAAAAGCCTTTCGAGATACCTTACCTTCATATTATATATATTACAGAAAAACGAATGAGTCTGCACCAAAAATCACACTTCATAAAATACCTAAAACCGATTCCTTAAGAACTGAACTTATTACTTTTGCATCAAATTTGGTGGGAATACCATATAACTATACAGGTGACAAGCCTGAGACAGGTTTTGATTGTTCCGGTTTTGTATTATATGTATACAAACATGTTGGTATTGAGCTTCCGCACAATGCTCATTTACAAAGCCAATTAAAAGGCGAGACCCTAACTCTTGCCAAAGCCAAACCTGGCGACCTCATATTTTTTGGTTCAAGAAACGATAAAGGATGGCGTACACAACACGCTGGTATTTTTTACGCCAACGATGAGGGTGAAACTAAAGTTATTCATTGTGTATCACGGGGTGTAACCATTGATGGTAACAACTCGAGCTGGGATTCATACTGGAAAGACAAAGTATTGTTTGTAAAGAGATTACCAGAATTCAAATAATATATAATTGATTGAATTAGAAATTAGGATATAGAATTTCAATTTCCATAAATCCGCAATGCCTGCCCCGTATTTTTTTCGGATTGCAGTGCGACTATGTTGCAAATGAAAGTTTTAATAAGTTTTAGCATCTATTAAATCAGTGAAGTTACGCCGCGACTATTGCCTAGCTTACAGAATGTTACACATTTTACTTGCGGATATGATGATTTTTTTAAAATATCCAAAAATCTTCAAAATATAATAAGCGAGTATTTCATCCGTTTATATTTTTATTTTTAATGGTACATATGGAACCGCATGATGCAAAATAATCATTGTTTCCGAAACAAGTTTGGAACAAGCTGTGGTGATTAATAATTATTTTAATCATGCTTGTTTCATAATAGTACATTTCACAAAAAGAGGGAAACGATTATTCTTTTTTCAAACTTGTAAAATAACGAATCATCTCTTTCTTTACCTTTGGTGCTAATAAAAGAGCTGAAATCATTGTTGGAATAGCCATTAGTGCATACATTCCATCAATAAGATTAATTATAGAATTTAAAGAGATAGTAGAACCAAGTACAACAGCTCCTATGTAAAAAAGGTAGTAAATATTTTTATGCTTAGCTCCAAAAACAAATGAGAAACATTTTGCACCATAATAGGGGAATGATATCATTGTAGACAGTGCAAATACAACGACACATACCATTAAAACAAATTGCCCGATATATGGAATAGAATTTTCAAAAGCTAATGCAGTTAAAGAAATTCCACTCAGATCGGAATTTTCCCAAACTCCAGTAACAATTATTGCAAGTGCAGTCATTGTACAAACAATAATAGTATCCACCACTGGGCCTATCATTGCTACTAAACCTTCGCGTATTGGTTCTGAAGTTTTTGCTGCACCATGTGCCATTGGGGCTGTACCAATTCCTGCTTCGTTAGAAAAAGCAGCACGTTTTATTCCTGTCATTATTATGGCACCTAAGGCACCACCTAATACAGCATCGCCAGTAAAAGCGTCTTTAAAAATTAAAGCTATGCCTGCTGGTACTTGTTTGAAATTTACTGCAAGAATATATAATACTGCCACCACATAAAGTACTACCATGGTAGGAACAAGCTTCGCAGTTACTTTTCCGATACGCTTTACTCCGCCGAAAACTATAAAAGCAATAAATATACTTATTACAATACCTATTAAAACCAATAAACCTAATGATGGCGTACTTGTAGATTCAATATTTTCTGCTAAAATTTGCGATAATTGATTTGCTTGAAATATTGGAGAAACACCAATCATACCAGCAATACTAAAGAATATAGCTAAGGGTTTCCATTTTTTTCCAAGTCCCTCCATAATGACATACATAGGTCCACCTTGCACCTCTCCAAACGAATCTTTTCCACGATACATTACTGCAAGTGAACATGTAAAAAATTTGGTGGTTACACCCAATAATGCGCTTATCCACATCCAAAATATTGCTCCCGGACCGCCCATAGCTATAGCCACAGCTACTCCGCTTATATTCCCCATACCAACTGTTGCTGCCAAGGCTGTGGATAATGCCTGATAATGAGTCAATTGTCCTAACTCGTTGGGATCATCATATTTGCCAGTAAGTATTTTTAAAGCATGACCAAAATGTCTGAATGGCAAAAGCTTAGAATAAAAAAGAAAATATATACCACCTCCCACTAATAAAATTAGAAGTGGTGTTCCCCATGCGTATTCACTGAATTTAGCAAGAATATTATCCATGTTAGCCTATTAATTTAAAGCTTAAAGATAAAAATAGATATCTAAAATGAAAAAAAGGCTAAACGCTGTATGTTTTTTATAAAGATACAAGCATTACAATAATAGAAAATAAATAGCAACTCTTCTTTTTAAACCTTAAATCAGCAAGTCGCAGTGCGACTATGTTGCAAATGAGAGTTTTAATGAGTCTTAGCATCTTTTAAATCAGTGAATACGCGCCGCGACTATTGCTTAGTTTACAGAATATTACACATTTTGATTGCGGATATGAGGTTCGAAAATTAAAATATTCAGTAATCCTTTTTAAATCAAATAATTTGAATACCTTTGCGCCCGCTTAGGAAAATAAGCATACAGGTGTTTTGGGAATTCATTTCGGGTTTTTTAGGCGGCGCGCCATTAAAATTTTGTTCCTCGTACACCTCATTAATAAATGAACTCCCAGCCTGAATAGAATGGTTTTGGTACGTGGAATAAAATTATAAAATGACAACATTTAAAGACACAGGTCTAAGCGCTGATATTCTTCAGGCTATAGGCGAAATGGGTTTTGAAACTCCAACTCCTATTCAAGAAAAAACAATTCCAGCAATTTTAGAAAATGGTAACGATTTAATTGCTCTTGCACAAACAGGGACGGGAAAAACTGCTGCATTTGGCTTGCCAGTTATTCAGCAAGTTGATATTAAAACCAGAGGTGTTCAATCGCTAATTTTGTGCCCAACACGTGAGCTTTGCTTGCAAATTGCAAAAGATTTGGTCAACTACACCAAATATAAAAAAGAAGTAAAAATACTTGCTGTATATGGCGGAACACCCATAGTTTCACAACTTAATGAGCTAAAAAGAGGTACACATATAGTTGTAGGAACACCTGGTCGTACTTTAGACTTAATTAAAAGAAAAGCGTTAAAAGTTAATGACATTAAATGGTTGGTTCTTGATGAGGCTGACGAAATGTTACAAATGGGCTTTAAAGACGAGCTTGATGCTATTTTAGAAACGACTCCAAGCGAGAAACAAACGTTGTTGTTTTCGGCAACAATGCCAACTGGCGTTCGTAAAATTGCTAAAAACTACATGACTAACCCTGATGAAATATCAGTAGGTAAGAAAAACCAAGGCGCAGACAAGGTTAACCATGTTTATTACATGGTAAAAGCTCCTGATAGATATAAAGTACTGAAACGGATAGCAGACATTCACCCTAACATTTACGGTATTGTTTTTTGCCGAACACGACGTGAAACAAAAGACGTTGCTGATAAGTTAATGCAAGACGGTTATAATGCTGATGCTTTACATGGAGATTTATCGCAAGCGCAACGCGATTTTGTTATGCAACGATTCCGTACAGGTGCACTTCAAATATTAGTTGCTACCGATGTTGCAGCACGCGGACTTGATGTTACGGATCTTACACACGTTATAAACTTTAACTTACCAGACGACCCTGAAATATATATTCACCGTAGCGGTAGAACAGGAAGAGCTGGCAAATCGGGAACTTCTATTGTAATTATACATAGTCGTGAAAATAGAAAAATAAAAGAGCTTGAGAAAATTAGCGGCAAAAAATTCGAACACAAACAAGTACCAAGTGGTCGCGAAATATGCGAGACTCGCTTATTCAATTTAGTAGATAAAGTGACGAACGTAACTGTTGACGAGAAGCAAATTGGATCATTTTTATCAGCAATTAATGAAAAACTAGAATCTCTTGACAGAGAGGAATTGGTTAAACGCTTTGTTTCAGTTGAATTTAATCGCTTTTTAGAATATTATAAAAATGCTCCTGATTTAAATGCAGGAAGTAGCAATTCTAGAGATGATAGATCTGATCGCGGTGAACGTAGAGAAAGAGGCGAACGTGGAGAGCGTGGCGAACGAAGCAGAACTCCAAGAGGTGATTTTTCAAGATTCTACATTAATTTAGGCAGCAAGCACAACATGAGTGCTGCTAGCGTTATCGGATTTATTAACGATGTTACAAAATCAAGTCACCTTGAAATTGGAAAAATAGATATTCTTCGCAAATTCTCATTTTTTGAAGTAACAAAAGATAATGAGAAACTTATTCTTGATTCTTTTCAAGGGATACAAAGGGATGATGTTGATGTAGAAGTTCAGCTTTCAGTTCCAAACCCAAATGAAACTAGAGGAGATAGAAATTCTTCGCAAAACAGAAGAAGTGGTGGTAGCAGAAAAGACTATTCTAAAGGTGACGGAAGAAAAAGCGATGGCAGAAGAAGCGATAGCCGTAGAGGAGATAGCCCTAGAGATGAAAACAAAAAAAACCACCGCAAAGGTAGTAGACCACAAAAGAAATGGTAAAGACATTCTAAAAGCATAAAAAAAGCTGCCCGTTAGGCAGCTTTTTTTTATCTAATATCGTTATAAAACTTTCAAAAAAAATTTATTGTGCTGCTGGATTTGGATGAGCAATCTTTTTTACAGCCTCTTCGTAAACAAATGGCTTATAAAAATCA
>JAUXEM010000284.1 GCA_030620515.1 Salinivirgaceae bacterium | reverse complement strand
TCAATGCCTTCTTTATTCAATCGTAATAAAGGAACAATTGGCATAGAACAGGCTATCCCATGTGGTATGTTAAAAAAAAATGTTAATGGATAGCTAATCGAATGTGCCGCTGCTGTCTTTGTATTGGAAAATGCTAATCCTGCTAGGTTAGATGCTCGTAATAATTTTTTTCTAATTTCTATATCAGTTTGATCCTTTTTCAGTTTTGGTACTTCTTCTATGATCAATTTGATTGATTCAAATGCATAATCTAAAGATTTAGGATTAATATTTTTGTTCCAAATTGTTTCGAAACTATGGCTTAACGCATCTAAAATCGTAATTATGGAAAGTTGGATGTCCATGCTTAAAGTCAATTTTGCATCCAAAATTGCGATATCAGGATATAATGAAGGATGTGAAAGAGAATATTTTTGTTTTTCTTCAATATTCCATATAGCACCCCCCATTGTAACTTCACTTCCAGTCCCATGGGTTGTAGGTATAAAAATTGTTGGTATGCGATGCGGAAACTTTGCTTTAAAAGTTATTAATTCTCTTAAATTATAAATGTTAGTCCCAATTGCGATCATCATAACCTTGGCTGTATCCATCACTGATCCGCCGCCTAAAGCAATTATACCATCACATTTTATTTTCTTCGCATAATTTATTGCTTTCTCACAACTTTCAAATGTTGGATTATTTTGAATATCCGTGAAAATTCTACCCTTATCAATTACGTCAAATAGATTATTCCTCTCAACATTTCCTTTTGATGTTACAAATAACGGGTTCCGAATATTTAGTTCCTGTAGACTTGCCTTAAGAATACCTTCCCAATCATATGTCTCTATTACTTTTACGGGATTATTATACATTTATTTAATGGTTACAGATTATTTATTATACTATTTGTTAAATTGATACTCATATAACCTTTTATACAATCCACTTTTATCTAAAAGGTTTTTATGTGTTCCTGATTCTGTAATTCGCCCCTTTTCTAAAACAATTATTTTATCTGCTTTTTGAATTGTTGAAAGACGATGAGCAATTACCAGAACTGTTCTATCGTTCATCAACCTTTCCAATGCTTCTTGTACAAGTTTTTCTGAACGAGTATCCAAGGAAGATGTTGCTTCATCTAAAATTAGAATTGGCGGGTTATCTAATACCGCACGTGCTATTGCCAAGCGTTGCCTTTGTCCACCTGATAACCGCACGCCTTTATCACCAATTATTGTGTCAAAACCATCAGGTTGTTCTAAAATAAAGTCGTATGCATTGGCGGTTTTAGCGGCAGAAAATACATCACTATCATCTACTTCAGGCAATCCATAGGCAATATTGGCACGTATTGTATCATTAAATAATATTGTTTCTTGTGTAACAATGCCCATTAGATTACGTAACGACTTTGTAGATACTTCTCTTAAATCGTGTCCATCGATTAATATTGCACCGTTTTTCACATCATAGAATCGTGGTACAAGATCTGCTATTGTAGATTTACCGGCACCGCTTTCACCAACCAAGGCAACTACCTTGCCTTTTTTAATTGTAAACGAGACATCTGTTAATATTGTATCTACTTCATTATTATATGTAAAACTAACTTTTTTAAACTCAATTGTATTATTAAATGAATCCAAATGGTATGCATTTGGATGAATAAAAATATCTGATTTAGAGTCTAGCTTTCTAAATACACGTTCCGCCGATGCCATGCCTGTTTGAATTTCCATATTCACGTTACTCAATAATCTGATTGGTGCTAATGCACTAAATAGAACTAAAATAAATCGTAAAAAATCTTCTGAAGTCATTGATTGATCTACAAGTACTTTTCTGCCACCAATAATTATTAAAACCACAGCGACACAAACCCCAATTATCTCCGTTAATGGCACTGCTAAAAGACGTAATCTGGCTCGGCGTAATATTAATTTAAAAAACTTTAATGTTTCTCTTTGAAAACGCTTGTTCTCATAATTTTCCGTAGTAAATGCTTTTACTATACGTATTGAATTCAAAGTTTCCGTATTGATATTAGTGATGTCGGCTATTTTTGCCGCAATACGACGTGACTTTCGCCTAACGCTTCGCCCTATGGCAGTTATTGCAATACCTGTAATTGGAACTATAAGTATGGCAATTAGCGCCAACTGCACATTAATTATAAATAACAGAATTAGAAATGCTATGATGTTAAGCGGTTCTACAAATGCTCGCTGAAAACCAATAGTAAATGCGCGGCGCATATTGTTCACATCAGTAATTATGATAGAAGTTAACTCGCCAGATTTCTGTTTATTAAAAAAGGACAATGATAGCGATAAATATTTTTTATATAGGCTATTTCTTAACTCAGTAATAAAATTATATTGAACGTGTGTTAAGAGTATATTTTTTATATAGAGAGATAGGTTTTTTAGTACAAAAACAAGTACAATTACCATCGATAGAACTCTTAAAGTTTCGAATGCTGTATCACGCAGGATAAATTCATTTGTCCAAAATTTTATTTGTTGGTTTAAACTCAAGTCTGCTGCATTTCTAAAAGCCTCATGCTCAGTTATAAATTCTTGAAAATTTCCAAGAATACTATTTAATAACGATGCTGTAAACCAAATGGATGCACTATTAAATGCCACATAAAATAGTGCTGCAAATGTGGAACCAGTGAGTTGCCGCCAATAAGGTTTAATCAACCTCAGTAATCGTTTATATATAGATTCGTTCATCAGATTAATTCAATAAAATTTGAGCCGGGTAAATTACATTACTATAACATTGATTAAAAATGGAGAGTTATGATTTTAGTATCATCTTTTTATGAGGTATGTCCGCTTCATAAAAGCGATTACCAACAACTTCAAACCCATATTTTTCATAAAATTTTATTACCGATTCCTGAGCGTTTAGATATATAAAATCATTATTTATTAATTTATCCAATGTATATTTTACAAGTTCCTCACCCACGCCTTTCCCACGCGCCTCTTTCAATACAGCAAACCGTTCCATTTTGGCGCCCTCCTCAGTAAAACGCCAGCGTGCTGTTCCAGCTACTTTATCATCAATATATGCTAAAATGTGCGTGGCAACATCATCAAACTCATCCATTTCAATCTCTTCCGACACATTTTGCTCTATGCAAAATACTTGACGGCGGATAGCAAATGCCCGCTCTAATTCTGATTTTGATGATATTTGTTTTATTTCTATGGACATTTTTAAAACTGATTGAAGTTAATTAAATATTATATTAACATTGAAGGTGAATAGTTGTTATAAATATTAGTTGAGATCAAATAAAATAGTATTGAGGTTATTTCAATGGAAGACACGCTTAGATATTTCTTTAGTGCAATGTTTCAGGGTTTTGCTGCCTTAATAGCCTTAGGAGCAATGTTCTATTTATATTATAAAGAAATAAGTTTTAATAAGATGCAGAATTTGGAAAACGAATTAAGGAAATTTCTTAATGTAAATAATGATTTAAATGTTAACGCTAAAATTGATTCTGCAGGCATAGAATCTTATACACAAAATCATTTAAATGGTCATAAACAATTTGAACGACGAAACACAGTTGAGGCATTATTTGATAATTATAAGAATACGAGACAAAAAAGGGAAAAAGTTAAATTTAAATTACCTAGAATTCTTAATTATACAATAATAATCCTTAT
>JAUXEM010000239.1 GCA_030620515.1 Salinivirgaceae bacterium | reverse complement strand
TTTACTCACATTGTCCCAATAACTGATTCTATACTTTAAGCCCTTGTTTTGATAACCGCCGCTTGATGATATATATTCTAATTCTATCAAGCTGCTTAAATGCCTATAAAGACCTGTCTTACTCATATTTAAAGCTTGCCTAACTTCTCGTTGTGTAAACTCATAATTCTGTGGATTATCTTTGTCTAAAACATATTCCTTCAGGTTTTCAAAGAACTGTCGGAGTGAGCCGTCCAGTTCATCTACTTTAAGAAAAATACTTTCAAACATTATTTCTACTGCTATTTGCAAATCTTCGGGTTCTGTTATTAGTCTGCCTTGTTGGTCTCGCTTTCTGCTGTACTGGTTTATTAAAGTTATCTGCATTACAAAGCTTAAAAACAGCCCGTGCAATCTTCGTATTTTATGAGCTTGTGGCGGTAGTTTTATTTTGTCGGCAAAAGGGTTTATTACTTTCATTGGTTTTAACATGCGTATGCAGTTCTGTAAAAACTCACGTGCTTCGGTTTCATTATCTTTGTTGGCTATACCGCTGGCTGCAAGGCTTTGATATTCTATAATTTTACTGGTCTGCTCATGGCTTTCATCAACCGCAATTACAAACATACGGCTCATATTGTCTTCGTAAATCTGACCGTGAGTAGTGGCGCAAATACTAGCCATTGGACCACGAACAATACGCTGTGCACTTCGTATGTTTCCGTTTTCATCTTTCATACTGGTAGAGCTGCTTAGTTGGTTGTTGCTTATCAGTTCTCGCCATGCAAACAAAGCTTCTTCTTTTAGTCCGTCAATATCTTCCAAACAAATTAGCTTTCCTCTAAAAAAGAATTCATCGTAATTATAAAAGCTATTCTCGGTTACTCTGGTAAATTTAACCACTCTTTCGCATGGCATTAAGGCGGCTATTTTTGAAAGCAAATGTGTTTTTCCACTTCCGCTACTGCCTTGTATTAAAGCATGCAAAGTATCGGACATTTTGTGACTGGTTGCTATTACAAACAAAAACAGTCGGTTGTTTTCTTCGCCTACTATTCCGCTTTTTCCAACTAATTTATTTAGTTCTTCTATCAAATTACTTTGTTGTAAAAAAGCTTTGCATTTTGCTTGTTCATTAAGCGGAATAATATCTTCCATTTTCAATTCTTCATTCTCAATTATCAATTGGCTTTCACGGTGTTCTTCTAAAAGGTCGGTAAGTTTTGAAAGGTCATTTTCTACTAAATCATACCTCAAATCTAGTTTCTCACTGGCTTCTCGGGCTTCTTTTCTTGCTTGTTTCTCTTCGTATAAATCTAAGCGGCAGCGGTATTTTACGGCTGTTTCTAAGTGTTGTACATCGAGGCTTACAAGCATTTTATCGAGCTGCTTGCAAAGGCTGCCTTTTATGATGTAGCGAGCTGTTTGGGTTTCGTGGATTATCTTGTTTAACTGACTGACGTCAAGCGGAGAAATGGAAACAGGAGACGGGAGAACGGAAGATTGGAGACTGGAAAAATTGTTTTCTGTTTTTCGTTCTTCGGTTTCCCCAACTAATTTATTGATGGGTGTCAAGCCGCTCGACCGTTCTTCGATTAGTTGCAATATTGCTTCTTTTCCGTAGTTTACAAATAGGCTGTTTATGTCTTCGCCATCAGGCGTTGGTACGCTTGTTACTTCGACTCCGCTCAGTAAGCGCTTTAATTCTTCAGTATATTTTTTAACGCCCTCTTTTCCTGCATTATCGCCATCAAAAAAGAAAATGATTTCTTGCAGTTTGGGCAGTTTCTTAATAGCTGCTTTGTGTTCGGTAGTTAAACCATTTGTGCCGTAGGCTGCAAGGATTGAAAAAGATTGATTAAAGATTGATGTAGATTGAAGCGATTGAATGAGTGATGCAGTATCAATAATCGATTCGGTAATTATTAGGGTTTCAGTTTCTTGTGGTGGGTAATGTGGGTAAAGTCCTTGGCGCTTGGCGGTGTAATAGTGTTTGCCAAATTCTAGCGAATTGCTTTCTTTATAACCTGGCGTGTTGTTTATTATTCTGCGGCCATACAAACTTACAATATTGCCGTCTTTATCTTTGAGTGGAAAAGTAATGCATTGTTTTAACTTCTTCCATGCTATACCACTATTGTAGCCCACCTCGACTCCGCTTGTTTCGACTTCGCTCAACAACCGAAGTCCTCTTGATTCTAAATATGCCAAAGCTTTAGGGCTGCGTGAGAGGCTCTCTTTTTGCTTTGCGAACAAAGTTTTAAAGCTTACCTCCTCACGACTGCCCTGCTTTTCTGCACCCCGATAGCTATCGGGGCCCATTAATGCAATCCCCATTGCAATTTCTTCGCCTACTAATTCAGTTGCTATTTTTAATGCTGTATGTTTTGTACAATTCTCTTTGTCTTGTATGAACTGTATTACATCGCCTGTTTTACCACAGCCAAAGCAGTTGTAAGTGTTGGTATCGTGGTATATTTTCATGCTTGGTTTATCGTCGGAGTGGAACGGGCATTTTATGTGGTTATGCTTATCTAGTTTTATGCCGTAGTGGGTTAAAACTTGTTGTATTGAGAGGCGAGATTTGATTTCGGGGATTTGCATAATGAAAAAAGTTTTAAAAAGATTATGTGATAAATACCTCACAAATCTAACTCATTTACATTTTTAAAACAAGTGATATACAAATTGTTTTTAACTTATTTATCAGTTAGTTTTGTATTATATTAGTTTATAACTCGTAAATGTGATGTATGTATGGCTTTTTCGGACAGATTGGTTTACGCCAGAAAACAGAAAAAAATAAAACAAGCCGATTTAGGAAAGCTTGTTAATACTTCTGGGGATATTATTGGAAAATATGAAAGAGGGGAAAATATACCTTCTATTGAAGTAGCTGCAAAAATAGCCAATGCATTGGGCGTTACTCTTGATTATCTTGTAAAAGATGGGGAGTACGAACAGATTGATAATATCACTCTTAAACGTTTGAAGGATATTGAAAAACTGGATGAAAATACAAAGTCTAAAATTTTTGATATCATTGATACATATTTGAGAGACTTTAAAACAAGGCAGGCATATGCTAGCTAAAAACTTACTGATTATGCAAAGGGTAGTAATAGACATACCAGATGGTAAAATCAACTTCTTTATGGAGTTGGTAAATAACCTTGGTTTTAAGAAAGCAGAAAAACTTTCTAGTAAACATATTGAGTTTGTGGACGATTTAAAAGATTCACTTAACGAAGTTGAACAGCACAGGCAGGGTAAAATAAAATTACAATCGGCAAAAGACTTTTTGAATGAGCTTTAATGTAATTGTTACCACAGGCTTTAAAAAGCATGCGAAAAGTATTGCTAAAAAACATCGCTCAGTAAAAGCCGATATTACTCAGCTTATAAATTCCCTTGAACAGGAAGCTACACAAGGCGAACCCCTTGGCAAAAACTGCTATAAGGTACGTATGGCTATTTCATCAAAAAGCAAAGGCAAAAGTGGCGGTTCCCGTGTGATTACCTGTGTTAAAGTGGTTGAAGAACACGTTTATCTGCTCTCCATTTACGACAAATCCAACAAGGAAAGTATTTCTGATAAAGAACTTGACAAGTTACTCAAGCTGGCAGGACTTTAATATTCTATTATGAACGGATTGCAAATCCGCGCTATCGCACCATTAAGAGGCTAATCTGGATATATTTCTTTTGCAAAGTCGTCATACCCATATTTTATCAACCATTCTTTTGGTAAATATATTTTGGAGTTTGGTAACCCCTGACTTAATGCTTCCTTTTCTATATCTTTTAAAACCGTTTCACGCAATAGGTTTTCATATTCTCGCCTTTTGTAATCCGATAATGCATTGCGATAAAACCTAGTAGAATCTACATATACTGTATTTATAAAAATCGCATTATAATTACGTATTTGAATAACAAGTTCTTTTGTTGTATCTGTTCTATCAACATAATACCATAATCCTTCGTTATAATGCGAATCTTCTTTCAAAAGTTTATTTTCCCATTCTGCAGGTAAATTATATTTCCAATTTTCATTATTTAAAGAATCTGTAATTTTAGAAAACATACGACCATTTAATTTAGTAGACATAAATGTAACACCGCCTGTAGTGTTTGCAAAATTCATTCCAAAATAAATTATAAATGAAATATACCCTACAATTACCAAGGAAACAATTGTAGATATAATTATAAATATTTTGAGAAAAATATTTATTCTATTTTTTTCGTTTGCCATATTTTATCATCATTTACAGGAGGATTCCAATTTTCACGCTTCCTTTTCCAAACCTGAGGCATGCTTATTAAATTTAATTCCGCATTATAATAATTACTAACGGGTAAAGGCATTTGCATCATATACATATTTAAAAACAAGTTGTAATTAAAATCTACATTCTCCCATTTAATACTCGATAGTAAGGCGTAAGACGTAAGAGCTGTTTGTACATTAAAACTAGTTGGAGTCATTAAAGCTATAGCATCGACAAAAACAATAAACTCACTTACTACATCTTGAGTCTTTTCTGGATAATTTTCTCTCATCCATAAAGCAATTTTAACTTTCTTATAGTTAGCAACTACAGTAAAACCATTAACTCCTAATACTGCCGCAGAATGTTCATGGCTAGTAATTGCCTGAACTTTATATTCAGGTATTTTACCATTTATTTGCTGTGAATAGGGGTCGGTTGCACCAACACCTAAATCTACAACTTTTTGCCACTGTATTACGGCATCGAAATCGGCAGGGGTAGTTCCAAAATCTTTAAAAAGAGCTATTGCACCCGTACCGTCCACAACGTCCAATTCATCATAATTAATATCATGGACGTACCCACCATAATCAACAGCATCAATAGGAGGGATAAAATAATCTGATTCTTTGGTGAAATTCCCATAATCATCAACTTTTACCGTGGTAGTTGAACCATAATATATGCCATAGTCAATAAGCCCAACACCTGCTACTCTTGGAAGAGGTTCTTTTTTAGGTTTTCCTTTAATATTATTTTC
>JAUXEM010000125.1 GCA_030620515.1 Salinivirgaceae bacterium | reverse complement strand
CGGATTTTACACAAATGGTTGAATAGGCGAGGAGGTAAACCAGTATGGAATTGGGATAGATTCTATAAACTCATAACAGAGTGGATGCCTCTGAGAGCCCCAAAAATTTATCACTCTCATCTTCCAGCGAAACCGACTTGAGAGGAACCGTATGCGAGAAAGATGCTAGTACGGGTCTGTGAGGGAGCGGGGAGGTAACGAACCGCTCTACTCGGAAAGAACCATTAATTGTCTACCTTTCTATGGAACTTACATAGCAAACGCCCATAGACACATCATACTATTCCTTAAGTAAAAATAACCAACTGACAATCAGTTGGTTATTTGTTATAAATGTGCCCAGAACAAGACTCGAACTTGCACGCCCTTGCGAGCACCAGCCCCTCAAGCTGGCGTGTATACCAATTTCACCACCTGGGCAGGTAATGGTCGGCAAAAATAACTATTTTTCGCATTGTAAAAAACGAAAAACCAATTATTATTAATGCATACCAAACTATTTAACTATTTTTACATTTAAATGCTAAATTAAAAAACATGAAAGCCTCACGCATAACCAATGCATTACTTATTTCGATAGCTGTTGTAATTATATTAATATTTGGTAAGGATTTATTAATACCCTTTGTAATAGCACTTATATTCTGGTTTTTAATAAAAGAAATTCGCAAGCTATTATCCAAAATAAAATTCATTAATAAACATATATCGGTAATGGTGCTTAATTTAATTGGCTTTATAGCCATTTTTCTCATTATTGGAGGTGTAGTAAAAATACTATCGGTTAACATTAAGCAATTAAGCGAATCAATGCCTGTTTATCAAGCTAATATCGACGGTGTTATTGCATCACTTAATACAGATTTTAATATTGACATTACTACTTTTATAAAAGAATTTTTAGGCGAATATGATTATACTAATCTTTTAAAAAGCTTATTTTCTTCGTTGAAAGATGTATTTGGAAAAGCCTTTTTAATAATAATTTACACCCTGTTTTTATTGATAGAAGAGCCTTTATTCTCGAAAAAAATTGCTGCCATTTACAAAGACAAACCTGACCAGCGCAAAGAAACAACAACTATACTAAATCAAATTGACCGTTCAATTGGACGCTACATTTCATTAAAAACTATAATTAGCTTACTTACAGGCGTTTTAAGTTATTTTGCTTTAATATTTATTGGAATTGACGCACCATTATTCTGGGCTTTTCTTATTTTTCTCATGAATTATATACCGGCCGTTGGTTCGCTAATAGCTACTGCTTTTCCAGCAATGTTCGCCATGCTACAGTTTGGCGAAGTTATGCCAGGTATATGGGTACTTTCAGTGGTTGGAGCAATACAGCTTATTGTTGGTAATTTCATTGATCCAAAACTTACTGGCAATTCTTTAAACGTAAGTCCGTTAGTTGTACTAATTGGCTTATCGTTTTGGGGAGCAATATGGGGAATTTTAGGAATGATACTTAGTGTACCTATTTCAGTAATGCTAATACTAATTTTTGCACATATTCCAAATACTCGTTCTATAGCAATTTTGCTATCAAAAAAAGGTAATGTTGGGCATTTAAATAGTGAAATATAAAAATAATTGTAAAAATATTTTGATTATTCAAAATACATTCGCTTAATTTGTACAAGTAAAAACAGAGAAATGATTAATAATTGTAAAAATATTTGGCGTTGGCATTTCAATTCACAAACAAAAAAGTGATATAAGACGCTTGTGCCCATAAAAAATTGAAGCCTGTCGATAATCACGACAGGCTTTTTTTATTACAAAAAATTAAAATATGATTTTAAACTTAAACATAACAACTACAAAGAACACAGCATGGCAATGGCGTTGGCAAGTACTATACTTACAATGGTGATGAATGGAATGCGTATAAAATAATTATATATAAACGGCTCCCGATATCACTCGAGAGCCGTTTTTTTTATCTAAATAACTCATAAATAGACTATAATGAAAACTATAAATTTTAAAGTAAATACTAAAGAAATACTAGCCGACATACTTACACCAGTGGCTATCTACTTAAAACTTAGGGATGTGTATCCAAATGCCATACTTTTGGAAGGGGCTGATTTTAAAGCAGGTGAAAATCAATATTCATTTATCTGCCTTCAGCCAATTGCAGGTATAAAAGCTAATGGTTCGCAAATAGAAATTAAAAATCCGGATGGAACAGAATTTCAATACAAACTTGATAATTTGGCGGAAGGAACAAGCTTGCTAAATGAATTTGCAAAAGCATTTAAACCCACCAATAATATTGAAAAACTGCCTGCCACAGGTTTATTTGGCTACTCTACTTATGAAGCAGTGAGTTATTGCGAAGACATTAAACTGCAAAAAACTGATAAAGAAAAGCAAATCCCCGATTTTTATTATCAGTTTTATAAATACATAGTTGCCATTAATCACACCAGTAATAAGATAATGTTTATTGAGCATATATTTAATGGCGAAGAATCGAATATAAATAGTATTCAAGAGCAACTCTCGAACCGAACAATAGCATCTTACCCATTCAGTACAAAAAATGGAGAAACTTCGAACATTAGCGATGAAACCTACAGGCAGTTAGTTTCAAAAGGCAAGGAGCATTGCCTACGTGGCGATGTATTTCAAATAGTATTATCGCGCTGCTTTAATCAACAGTTTACTGGCGACGATTTTAATGTTTATCGTGCTCTGCGTTCTATTAATCCTTCGCCCTACTTATTTTATTTCGACTACGGTAGCTTTAAACTAATGGGCTCATCGCCTGAAGCACAAATAAAAACCGACAATGGTAAAGCATACATTAACCCCATTGCAGGAACATTTAAGCGCACAGGTAACGATAAAGAAGATAAAGAATTAGCAAAACAATTAGCTAGCGACCCTAAAGAAAATAGCGAGCACATTATGCTAGTTGACCTTGCTCGTAACGATTTAAGCCGTAATGCCGATAATGTAAAACTAAACTTTTTCCGAGAAGTACATTATTACTCGCATGTATTACACATGGTATCGGAAGTACAAGGAGATATTAGAGATAATACTGATCCTATTCGTATTTATGCAGATACTTTTCCGGCCGGAACACTAACTGGTGCGCCAAAATATAAAGCCATGCAATTAATTAACGAATACGAGAATCAGGCACGTGGCTTTTATGGTGGATGTATTGGAAATATTGGATTAAATGGCAAAACAAATTTAGCTATTACTATTCGCTCGTTTATGAGTAAAAACAACACACTTTACTACCAAGCTGGTGCTGGAGTTGTAGCTAGTTCGCAAGAAGAAAATGAATTGAACGAAGTTAATAATAAACTTGCAGCTTTAAAGATGGCAATTGAAGAAGCAAAAGAAATATAGATTATTAGATACTAGACATTAGATACTAGATGTTAGATTATAAATGAAGAACAACTGAATTCGTTAAATAGCATTACTTAAAAAGTATATAAGAATGAAAATATTAGTTATAGATAATTACGATTCCTTCACCTACAATCTTGTTCAATATATTAAAAATGTAACTGGTGAAATGCCCGATATTTTTCGTAACGATAAAATAACAGGAAAAGAGGCACTTAAGTATGATAAAATTCTTTTATCGCCCGGACCAGGTATTCCAAATGAGGCAGGTAACTTAAAAGAAATAATTAAAACCTGCGCCCCTACTTGTAGTGTATTTGGAGTTTGCCTTGGCTTGCAAGCTATTGCTGAAGTTTTTGGTGGTACAATATTCAATATGAACAAGGTGTATCACGGTGTAGCTTCACCCATTCATCAAACCGATATTCCAGAATCGTTATTTCAAGGCTTGCCAAAAATATTCGATGCTGCTCGCTACCATTCGTGGATGGTTAATACAGAAGGACTTCCAAATGAGTTAGAAATTACAGCTACAGATTCAGAGAAACAAATAATGGCATTAAAGCATAACAAATTTGATGTTAAAGGAGTGCAATTTCATCCTGAATCAATATTAACCGAATATGGAGGAATGATAATAAAGAATTGGATAACTCAATAGAATGGATAATTGACAATGTATAATGAATATTGAAATGGAGGTCTACAATTACAATAGCACGTTAGATTATGAGATCTGCCTTGGCGGCAGACAGGCTGACTAATTCGGGCAGGTAGTGAGACAAAAAATAACATGCTGATAATATGCATGTTAGACATAATTTAAAATTTTGTACAATACCCTCATTATCAAATTTGTATACAGGCTTAACGGACTATTGAATTTAATACTGACATAAAATACATAATTGCATATTGTTAATTATACATTATTAATTACACATTAAAATGACACAAATGCGAGATATAATTAATCACCTCACTGCACATCGAACTTTGAGTAGCCGAGAAGCAAAACAAGTTCTTTCAGACATTGCAAATGGAAAATACTCAGAGGTTGAAATGGCATCATTTTTAACTATATTTTTAATGAGAAGCATTACCGTAGAAGAGCTTTCAGGGTTTCGTGATGCTTTACTGGAACACTGTTTACGTATAGATTTAGGTACTGATAATCTAATAGACCTTTGCGGAACGGGAGGGGATGGTAAAGATACTTTTAACATTTCAACACTAGCCTCGTTCGTTACAGCTGGCGCAGGAGCTAAAGTTGCTAAACATGGTAATTATAGCGTTTCCTCTTCATGTGGCTCATCAAATATTATGGAATTATTTGGCTATAAATTTACCAATAATCAAGATAATTTAAGGAAGCAAATAAACGAAGCAGGCATTTGCTTTTTGCATGCTCCACTTTTTAATCCAGCAATGAAAAATGTTGCCCCTGTACGTAAAGGATTAAGAGTAAAAACATTTTTTAATATGTTAGGTCCAATGGTGAATCCTGCTTTTCCTAAAAAACAGTTAGTTGGCGTTTTTAGTCTCGACCTAGTTCGTCTTTACGCATATATTTATCAGCAAAGCTCTAATGATTTTGTTATTCTTCATGGCTTAGATGGCTATGATGAAATATCTTTAACTGGAGCTTTTAAAACAATTAACAACAAAGCCGAACAGTTAATTAAACCTGAAGACTTAGGCTTACCTATTATTAAAGCTCACGAAATTGCAGGAGGTAATACCGTACAAGAATCTGGAGAAATATTCCAAAATATATTAACTGGTAAAGGAACCGAAGCACAGAATAATGTTGTTTGTGTTAATGCTGCTTTTGCATTACAGTGCTATTTTGATAAAAGCTTTGACGAAAGCTTTGCAATGGCTAAGGAGTCGTTATTTAATGGAAAAGCAAAACATGCTTTTCATAATATTATAGAGATATCAAAAAACTAGTGTTATGACTACAATTTTAGACGAAATAATAAAGCATAAATCAGAAGAGATTGAAGAACAAAAACAGCGTGTACCCATTGAATCAATATTATTGCAAAAAAGGAAAAGACCACATTATTCCCTTAAAGATAATCTTTTAAGAGAAAATACCAGTGGAATTATTGCAGAATTCAAACGCCGATCGCCATCAAAGGATTGGATTAACAAAAATGCAGTTGCGAAAGATATTGTGACAGGTTATCAAAAAGTGGGAGCAAGTGGTGCAAGTATTTTAACCGATACTCATTTTTTTGGTGGTTCAACTACTGATATTACCTCTACAGTTGAAAATATTAATATTCCAATTTTACGAAAAGATTTTATTATTGACGAATACCAAATTATTGAAGCAAATAGAATTGGAGCAGATGTGATTCTTCTTATTGCAGCTTGCTTATCTACTGAAAAGGTTAAAGAACTTGCCAAAATTGCGGTTGAAAATAGCCTTGAAGTACTACTTGAAATACATAACAAACAAGAGTTAGGTCATATTTGCGATGATATAACTTTTGTTGGTGTAAATAATAGAAATCTACACAACTTTGAAACTAGTTTGCAACTATCGGTTGATTTATGTGCACTTATACCTGAAAGATTCATAAAAATATCCGAAAGTGGTATTCAAAACGCTAATGATGTAAAATATTTAAAATCATATGGATATAAAGGGTTTTTAATAGGAGAATCATTTATGAAAACTAAAAATCCAAGCAATGCATGTAAAATATTTATTGATAAATTATGACAGTTAGAAGAGGATATTTTAACATGAAAAAAAGATTTTTTTTAAAAAAAGCATAAGCTATGTAGTTAAAAAACATTTTTATTTTGAAATCAATGCAATAACTATTTAGTACTAATGCTATTTGATTGTATTACAAATTATTAAATAACAAAATATATGGGAATATGATAAGTGATAACACATATAGAATTGTAAAAGAATAAAATTAAGGTTGAGTTCGTATCTGTTTTAAGAAAAAAACATGCTACATTGGTATCTTAAATACAACTAAAATGTCAAACATTTTAAATACAAATCGAATGAAAACCAATTTTATAATTAAAGTATGTGGGTTAAAACAGCCTCATAACATTAAGGCAATTGATCAGCTTAACATCGATTATCTAGGATTTGTTTTTCATACTGCTTCACCTAGGAATATGGACAATAATTTTGGTGCTATTCCTGAAACAAAAGCAAAACGTGTTGGCGTTTTCGTTGATGAAGCAATTGAGACAATGATAAAAAGAGCACGTAACTATAGACTTAATGTTATTCAATTACATGGCAACGAAGAACCCGAAATTTGTGCCTCGTTATATGAATTAGGATACGAAGTTATTAAAGCTTTTAAAATTGACGATGATTTTAAACCAGAACAACTTGAATTATATGCTGGTACATGTTCATACTTTTTGTTTGACACAAAAGGAGATACTGAAGGAGGGACAGGCAAAAAATTTAACTGGAACAAACTTACAGAATTAGCACCTTACGCTGAGTTTTTCTTAAGCGGAGGAATTGGTCCTGATGATGCTGAAGAGCTATCTAAATTAAACATTCCAAATCTTGTGGGAATTGATTTAAATAGCCAATTTGAAGTTGAACCAGGCTTAAAAGATGAAAAGAAATTAAAAGAATTTATTGAAAACGTTCTTCGTAATTAGAACAAACATATAGCCTTGGCTAATGCCTTAAACTAACTGCGAAGAAGAATACTTTTATTATGAAATATGAAGTAAACAATCGCGGTTATTACGGTAAGTTTGGTGGTGCATTTATACCCGAAATGCTATACCCCAATGTTAAAGAATTAGAAAAAAACTATTTGAAAATAATGGAGAGCGATTCATTTAAAACTGAATTTCTTTCTTTACTCAAAAATTACGTAGGGCGACCATCGCCTCTATACTACACTAAGCGTTTATCTGATAAATATAATATTAATTTATATTTAAAGCGCGAAGACTTAAACCACACAGGCTCGCATAAAATAAATAACACTATAGGGCAGATTTTAATGGCACGCCATTTAGGCAAAAAACGTATTATTGCCGAAACAGGAGCAGGTCAGCATGGTGTTGCAACTGCAACAGTTTGCGCACGCGAAGGATTAGATTGTATTGTGTTTATGGGTGCAACCGATGTTGCTCGTCAAATGCCAAACGTGGAAAAAATGCAGATGCTAGGCGCTACTGTTATCCCAGTTGAATCGGGCAACAAAACTTTGAAAGATGCCACCAATGAAGCCATTCGCGATTGGATAAATCATCCTAAAGAAACGCACTACATCATTGGCTCGGTAGTAGGTCCACATCCCTATCCCGATATGGTAGCTCGTTTTCAATCAATTATTAGTGAAGAAATACGTAAGCAATTGCAAGAGCAAACTGGCTCTCCATTGCCCGATACCGTTATAGCATGTGTTGGTGGCGGAAGCAATGCTGCAGGCGCTTTTTATCATTATTTAAACGAAAAAACAGTAAAATTGGTTGCCGTAGAAGCCGATGGTCTTGGATTGGAAACAGGCGAAACTGCTGCAACAATGGCTGCTGGTAGTCCGGGCATTATACATGGCAGCATGACCATGCTTATGCAAACCGATGATGGGCAAATAGTTGAACCCTATTCCATTTCGGCAGGTTTAGATTATCCGGGAATTGGTCCTTTGCATGCTCACTTATTCGATAGTAAACGAGCCAATTTTATTCGAGCCACCGATACCGAAGCAATTGAAGCCGCTTTTGAACTAACTAGAATGGAAGGTATTATTCCAGCCTTAGAATCAGCACATGCTCTGGCAGCTCTTAAAAAGCTAAATTTCAAAAAGGGCGAAACAGTTGTACTTAATGTTTCGGGACGAGGCGATAAAGATATGGAAGCCTACCGGAAGCATATAAAGTCGGAAACTAAAAAGGAAAAACAAGTTGACACTCATGCTGAAAAGGAAACTCATGATATTTTTCGAGCAAGCTATAGTGTTCCTGAAAATACTATGCAACAAAGAGCCGATGAAATTAATGGACTATACGTTCCATAGATTGGAACTTCGGCTCCGATAACTGCCCATACTTCGACTTCGCTCAGTATTCAATGCGTAGTGTTAGTTGAGTACTTTATGTAATGCCAGAATAAATGAAATACTACCGTACACTGAGCGAAGTCGAAATACCGTACACTGAGCGAAGTCGAAATACCGTACACTGAGCGAAGTCGAAGTGTACCTAACAATAAAAAAGATGAACAGAATAAATAAACTATTTGAAACAAAAAAGGATAATATCCTTTCTATATATTTTACTGCGGGGCATCCTGCTCCTGAAACAGCATCAACCATTATTGAGCTTTTACAAGATAATGGTGTAGATATGATTGAGATAGGAATACCTTTTTCAGATCCTTTGGCTGATGGACCAGTGATTCAACAAAGTAGCCAACAAGCTTTAGCCGATGGCATGTCTCTAAAAAAACTATTACATGAGCTTAAAACTATTCGTAAAAACGTGCAAATACCTTTATTGCTAATGGGTTACTTTAATACTATAATGCATTTTGGTGTGGAAAGCTTTTGCAAACAAGCCAATGCCGTTGGTATCGATGGAGTTATTCTACCCGATTTGCCTCTTGAGGTTTACAAAGAGCAATACAAAGACATGTTTAAACAGTATAATATAATACCTGTGTTTTTAATTACGCCCAGTACACCTGATGAACGCATAAGAGAAACCGAAGCCCTTTCTGAAGGATTTATTTACATGGTATCAACCTCGTCAACCACCGGAGCAAAACAAGGTTTTAGCAATGAAAACATGAGCTACTTTAAACGCATAAATGATATGAATTTAAAAGTGCCTGTTATAACTGGCTTTGGTATTTCGAACAAAACTACTTTTGAACAAGCTTGTGAATACTCAGCAGGTGCTATTATCGGTAGTGCATTTGTTAAGGATATAAGTGGCGAGTGGGAATTGGAAAATAAGATAGAAGAATTTATCGCAAAACTTAAATAGTAATAAGTACAAAGTAATAAGATAAAATGTGCTTCTTATTACTTTGTACCCCATTATTTACTACTGTATCTTCATCTTTATATAAGATTCAAGTTTTATTTCTTATAAATAATGTACAATTAGTAATGTACAATTATTTTTCATTACCCATTTAATCATTGATTATTTGGCTCATTGCATTATTTATTATCTTTGTATTTTCTTAAAAAAAGCAGTTTCTTTAATTATTAGATTATATGACGTAAGACAAAAAACTTAAGAAAGAAATAGATACCAATTTTTAAAACCGACAAAATGATAAAGCAATTTGTATTAATAGCAGTTTTAGTAGTTTCAAGCATTATCCTAAATGCTCAAAATGTTAAATGGTACTCGTTTGAAGAAGCTATTGAACTGAATAAAAAAGAACCTCGTAATGTTTTTATTGATGTTTATACCGATTGGTGTGGCTGGTGTAAAGTAATGGACGAAAAAACATTTAGTCAACCACATATTGCAAAAATACTGAATGAACAATATTATGCTGTGAAATTTGATGCTGAAACCAAAGACACTATTAACTTTCAAGGAAAAGCTTTTGTAAATACTCTGCAAGGAAACCGACCACCGCATGAATTGGCTGCAGCCTTGTTGCAAGGAAAGCTATCGTACCCAAATATTGTATTTTTGAATAAGAATAATCAAGTTTTGGGTGCTCTACCTGGCTTTAAGAAAGCTCCTGAAATGGAAGCTATACTAGACTATATTACTCGTGAACTTTATACTCAAAAAGTAGATATGGGAAAGCATATTGAGGAGTTTAAGAAATAGATGCTAGAATATAGAAGTTGAAAGGTACTAACAATACTACAAAGATTATATCTATGCCTAATATTCACAAGTAAAATGTGTAACATTTTGTAAACTAAGCAATAGTCGCGGCGCGACTACACTGATTTAAAAGATGCTAAAACTTATTTAAAACGCTCATTTGCAACATAGTCGCACTGCAATCCCGAAATAAAACGAGGCAGGCATTGCGGATTTAAGCATAAAATAAAATGATTAGTTTATGCAGTATAATTCATAATGGGTGTGCTATCCAGTAATAAGCTGGAGGCCGTTATTATACCACTTGAGCCTGATACGGATAATGCAGATACAGGGAACAAGTAAATTTAATTTTTTCACGGAAATTGAATTGTGTTCGGTAAATAAAATTGCTTATCGTCAAAATGGAACTTACAAGCTATTAACTCTATACAGCATCTTGTTATGTGGTAAGAGTCGTATAAATTATATAACAATATATTACAAGCTTATATCAATATTGTTAATAAAACTCTGAATATCAGTAATTAATATTTTCATAAGCCGATTAAATTCCATAATTTGTATGTAATTTTAATAGAATAGAGAAGCCATTATATTTTTTAATCAAAATCGCTATTATGAAACAGCCCATGGCTGAGATAAAAATTGACACACACACACACACACACACAAGCAGTGAATAAAGTACGAATCAAATCTTAACTTGAGCACAAATTTTAAGCATATGAAAAAAATAAATCTTTGGCTAGGAATCCTAGCAGGTATTGTATTCTTTTTCGGTAATTATTT
>JAUXEM010000291.1 GCA_030620515.1 Salinivirgaceae bacterium | reverse complement strand
ATGAAAAGAGTATATACTTTTATTTTGTCGCTATTTCTTATGGGACAATTATTCGCTGGTGGTATTGTTACAAATACCAACCAAAGTGCACAGTATGTTAGAATGCTGTCTCGAAATGCATCGTATCAAATAGATGCCGTCTATTTTAATCCTGCAGGTATTGCAATGCTAGACAATGGCTTTCATTTTGCTTTGCATAATCAAAGTATTTGGCAAACAAAGACAGTTACAACTACATATCCAACACTAAATAATGGCGAGTTTGTTGGCGATGTATCTGCCCCACTGTTTCCATCATTTTTTGCTGTTTACAAAAAAGACAAAATAGGATTATCGTTTGGTTTTGGACCCAATGGTGGCGGCGGTTCGGCAGAATACAAAACAGGCTTACCCTCATTTGAAATGCCAGTATCTGGAATACCTGTAGGATTAAGCCAAGCTGGAATACCTACCGATACCTATTCGGCCGATATTTACTTTAGCGGCAGCTCAATATACTGGGGTTCGCAGTTAAACTTTACTTACGAAATAAATGAGCAATTTTCAGTTGCAGCAGGTGTTCGTATGATAAATGCAAAGAATACTTACGAAGGATACATAAAGGACATTATGGTAAATCCGATGCATCCACTTAATGCAAATGGAATGGGTCAGTTAATTTCAGCACCTACATTCTTTACAACCTTATCACAAGCATCTTATGGTGCAGCTACTAAAGTGCAGCCATTAATTGACGGCAGCGTTCCTCACCTAGAATATGCCCGCGATAATAATATTATTACAGCAGTAGAATACGCACAACTAACAGGCGGTTTAGGTGCTAATTACACTGAAGGAATGCCCATTACAACCGTGCAAGCTATGTATAATGGTGCTGGTGCAAGTGCCGAGGCAAATGCTGCAGCTACCAGCGATGTTGATGTTGATGCAACACAATCTGGCTTGGCATTTACACCAATATTTAGTTTACAATACGCACCTAACGACAAGCTAAATATTGCAGTAAAGTATGAACTAAACACAAACCTAGAACTAACAAACGATACTAAAGTTGATGGTAGTGGTATGTTTGCTCACGACTCAACATTTAGGGCAGACATACCTGCCATATTAGCCATTGGTGCTGGTTATAAAATAACCGATAAATTCAGAACTCAGCTTTCATTTACTACATATTTTGATAAACAAGCCGATTGGGGCGGAAGAGAAGATTCAGTTGATAATAATATGTGGTCGGTATCGCTTGGACTAGAGTATGATATTACCGAAAAATTTACTGCCAGTGCGGGTTATTCAAGAGGCGTTACAGGTGTTGGTGAAGGATATCAAACAGATATTAGTTACAGCAACTCATCACATACCATTGGACTTGGTGTGCAATATAAAGCAACCGAAAAGTTAACAATAGATTTTGGTGGACTATATGTAATATACGACGACTACAAGGTTGATTATCCAATAGGAATGAGTCCTTCGTTGTATAATTCTACTTATGCTAAAAAAACATCGATGATAGCTATAGGCTTAAACTATAGTTTCTAATGCCTGTATAAATATTTATAAAAAAGACTATTCAGCTGAATAGTCTTTTTTTTATTACTTACGCACTATTTTTCAAGTACATTGCTACTTTTGTAGTTCATCTTCTAAAGCAAATAATGAGCAGACACCTTCAACTGGCTCCAATGCAGGCCATGACCGATATAGTTTTCATGAATACTTATCACCGAATTTTTGGTGGTTTTACCGAAATGATGGCGCCATATATTAATGCTACCAGCGTTTCACCTATAAAGATTCAGAACCTACAAAAATATTATTCCGAACTAAATAAGGGAGTAACACTTATTCCTCAATTATTAAGTAACGATGCAGTGGGGTTTCTTCACTTTGCAAACCTTTTATACGATTTAGGTTTCGATAAAGTAAATTGGAACTTAGGCTGCCCCTTCCCTTTTGTAACAAAAAAACAGCGTGGGTCAGGTTTGCTTCCCTTCCCCGATAAAATTAATGAAATATTAGAGGAGGTTATTCCAAAACTAAAACCAAAATTATCGATTAAAGTAAGGTTAGGTTTAAATAATGAAGATGAGATACTCCCCCTTATAGATATATTTAATTCGTATCCCGTTCATGAGTTAATAATACACCCTAGAACAGCACTGCAGAAATACGAAGGCGAAGCAGATCAAATCGCATTTGCCAAAATATTTCCGAAACTAAACATGCCTGTTATTTATAATGGCGATATTATTCGGAAAGAACAGGTGTTTGAAATGGAAAAACTTTATCCTGAAACAAAAGGATATATGATTGGTCGTGGAGCTTTTATTAATCCGTTTATTACTAATCAAATTAACGGTAGAGAATTTTCAGAAGAAGAAAAAATCTCTAAATACAAAGAAATGTATTTCACACTGCATAATCATTACTTATCAAGAACAAAAAATGAAGCAGGTTTTTTAAGCAGAATGAAAGAAATGTGGTGGTATTTTGCTCAATCGTTTGAAAAGGGAGATTCCTATCTGTTTGCATTAAGAACAATAAACCAAATTGATGTTTTTGAAGATACCGTAAAAAGGATCTTTGATAACGGAAAACTCATCTATTAATTCATTAAGGAAGTAATTAGGTATCACACCAAAAATGAAACCCTTATGATACTTACTTTGTAAACAAATAATATACTTACTTGTACCTATTCTTAATGTGCAATTATAATACATCCATAAACTTTGCTTAGCAAAATTATTTTGTTCAGCTTTGCATTAATTGATACACAATAAGATAAAGAGCAGCTAAAATAGATGCAAGATTTAACCGTAGGAAAAGAGAGTCGCTTAATATTCAAATTTGCACTGCCAATGCTAATTGGCAATGTATTTCAACAGCTGTATCAGGTTGCAGATACCATTATAGTTGGTAACGTTTTAGGCAAAAGCGCTTTAGCATCGGTAGGGACTACTTTTCCCATAATATTTGCCTTAATTGCGATAATAATTGGTCTGGGTTCAGGTTTTGGAATTGTAATATCGCAATATTTTGGTGCTCAGCAAATGGAAAAAGTAAAGCGAACTATTAGCACCATGTTCATAGCTTTAGGAATATTATCGATACTAATGAGCGTTCTGGGAATATCTTTAAGCACACCTATTTTAAAACTTTTAAAACTACCAGATGAGCTTTTACACGATTCTGCCACTTATTTAAATATTTATTTAGGTGGTATATTAGTTATGTTTGGCTATAATGGAACTAGCGCAGTACTTCGCGGACTGGGCGATTCAAGAACCCCTTTAGTATTTCTAATTATATCTACACTGGCAAATATTGGTCTCGATTTATTATTTGTAATAGTATTTAAATGGGGTATTGCCGGAGCCGCTTGGGCTACTGTAATATCACAAGCCGGTGCTTTTTTAACTGCTGCTATTTACTTAAATAGAACACACTCTATTTTAAATTTTCGCTTATCGGAGATGAAATTCGATTATGAAATACTAAAACAAGGCGTACGAATTGGCTTACCCACAGGCTTACAACAAACCT
>JAUXEM010000096.1 GCA_030620515.1 Salinivirgaceae bacterium | reverse complement strand
TTCTTCTATTTCAATATTGGTATCAATAAAAAAAGCAAGCAAGGAATTTGCAGAAATTATAATCGAAGATGAGAAAATAAAATTCATTTACCTCAATAAGATGAAAACACCATTGATTTTATCAAAAGATAAAGTGAAAATTAATTTACATGAAGATAAAATTGAGCTTAATAATTTAGTTACAAATAGTTTTATCGGGCGAGCTTATAAAAATAGAATAGTAGAACCAGAGAAGTGGAATGAACTAATTGAAAGTATCGACAATAACTAATATCAAAAAAAGCCTAGCAAACGCAAGGCTTTTCCTTTATAGAGCAGCAATGTTTTTATTAAAGAAGTCTTTGAATTTTTTCTTGGTTAGGAAAGTCTCAATCATTTTAAAAACCATGTTTTTTCTTCCTGGTCTAATTCCTGAATTAGTTTTATTTGTTCCGATGTGGTTTTATCTTCTAATCTAATTTCTTTTGGAATATCATCGCCTAAAAGCACTAATTCATCAATTGTAATATTAAAGAACTCGGCAATCTTATCAACAGCAGCGACAGAAATCTCACGTTGTCCGTTTTCTATTTTGCTGTAATTTGAGCGATGCATTCCTATAAGGTCAGCAATGGGAGGTTTTTATTTTCGTAGAGGCTGTCCAAAAAGTCAGCCTTTAGGGTCTTTGCGAGGAGGTACGACGAAGCAATCTGTTGATGTTTAATAGAAAGAGATTGCTTCATTTCAATCGCAATGACTCAAAACTTCCTTTTTGAACAGCCTCTACTTCTACCTCCATGAGCTTAATTGATAAGCTAAGGTAAGTGTTAGCAAATAATTGTGCTGTCCTTTTCCCTCACTATTAAAATATACAGAATGCGGTCTTACATATAAAATAGAATACATAAAATGAGTTGCTACAGATAACTTTTCATTTAAAGCATAATTTAAACCTCCTAATCCTGCTAATTCCATTTTATTAAATTCTGGTGCTCCGGGGTCTTCATAACCATCAATTTCTTCGTACTGTTTCAATAAATAACCAACAGACAAACCCACTTCAAAATCAAGCTTTTTGTATTGAAAATATCGTAAGGTAACTGGTAATTCAATATAATGCAATCGGCATTTATAGTTCACGCTATGGTCATCAGTTACTTCGCGGCTTCCTTTTTCAATGTATCTTAAGCCCAACTGAAATGCAAGCTTTTTATTAATAAAGCGATTAACATAAGCACCTCCCACTATGCCAAGTTTGTTAAACCCTTTATAAGTATCGCCATCTAGTTGCGATGCCGCCACACCACCATAAATACCACCATTAAATTCTTGTGCTGTAGCTGCTATTGCTCCAGCTAAAAAAAACAGTATTATAATACATTTAATAAATTTCATCCTTTTATATTTTAATTTTCAAAGGTAGGTATATAACCGCATGATGAAAATAATTATTAACATTCACGACAATGATTATTTTCATCATGCTTGTTTCATATCTTTTTTCTATTTGTCTAGTAATCTCTTCTTCAATTCTTCCATTCCTTCGCCAGCTAGTTTCTTAATAACATTAAAATTTAAGCCATACGGTATTTCAACATCATTGGGGTCTATAATGTATTTTGGCACATCGTTTCTGGCATACATTACCAAACCAGCAGCCGGATACACATTTAGCGAAGTTCCTATTACCACAAAAACATCGGCAGCATTTACAATTGGCACTGACTCGTCTATTGCTGGAACTGCCTCGCCAAACCAAACAATATGTGGTCGTAGTTGTGCTCCCTTAGCGCAATTATCGCCAAGCTTAACGGCTTTTGTTCCCACATCGTAAATTAAATCTGGATATTTTGTGCTATGTACTTTTGTTAGCTCACCATGTAAATGCAAAATATTTTTGCTGCCGGCACGTTCGTGCAAATTATCTACATTTTGTGTAATAATTTGTACATCATATTCGCTTTGTAGCTCAGCTAAAATCTTATGTCCTAAATTGGGTTCAACTTCGGCAAGCTGTGCTCTACGTTGGTTATAAAACTCTAAAACCAATTCCGGATTTGCAGCAAAGGCTTCAGGAGTAGCAACTTCTTCTATTTTATATTTCTCCCATAATCCGCCAGAGTCGCGAAAAGTACTAATGCCACTTTCGGCACTCATTCCAGCTCCGCTTAAAACAACAAGTTTCTTTTTACTCATAATCCATTCATTTTTACAATCTCAACAGGATAATCTTTCTTTATATAATCAATAAATCCGTGTTTAAGATTTGCAACATTACTAAAATCATTACTAATTAATAATTCACATGCACTAAGGCTTCGTTTACCTTCGTCGCAATATACTAAAATAGATGTTTCGGTATCCACTGTGTCAATAAAAGATATTATCGATGCTTTATCAACTAACGAAACCGATGCCTTTATATAAAAAACAATTTGTTCATTGCTTGCTCTTACGTCGATAATAATTGCACTTGTATTGCTATTAATTAGTTTGAAAAACTCAAGGGCTGATGCATTATTAATTTTTGCTTTTTGTGCATTAGCAATATTCCCAATAAGCAGTGCCATTAGAAAAAACCAATATTTTAAATTTCTATTTTTCATTGCTAACTAACATTAAATCGGCTAAAATAGTATCGCTAATAAAAACGCCTTCATCGCTTAAAACTAAACAATTATTTTTTAGATAAAGATTCTGTGCCTCCAAAAATGGTTTTGCTCTATTCATAAGCTTATTTTTTAAATCTGGGTCAAATTGTTTTTCAAATTCTTGCAAGTTTATGCCCCACTTTGTTCTTAACGATGTAATTAAAAACTCATTGTGCTTATCAATATCCAATAGAGTTTCTAATTCATAAGCTTCTTCTCCCTCATTAATTTTAGTAATATAAGATGATATATTAGACACATTCCATGTTCGTGCATTTATATTATATGAATGCGCTGCTGGACCCACACCAAGATACATTTGCTGTTTCCAATAACTAGAATTATGTTTCGAAATAAAACCCTCTTTTCCAAAGTTAGATATTTCATAATGATCAAAACTGTTTTCTTGAGCCCATTTTATTAACATTTTAAATTGCAAAATACTCTCCTCTTCTTTTGCTGGAAAAAATTCTCCCTTTTTTCGTTTTACATCGAAAACGGTTCCTTTCTCGAAGGTTAAATGATATGCGCTAAGGTGTTGAATATTTAGCTGCTTTACTTGTTCCAGGTTATATTCCCACTGTGCTAATGTAGATTGCGGTAAACCATAAATTAAATCGACACTAATATTATCGAACCCAGCATCTTGACAATCTTTTATTGATGCGTAAACCTGTTCAGCATTATGTCTGCGATTCATCATTTCCAGCTCGCTATTATGAAACGACTGTATGCCCATGCTTAGGCGATTAATTGGTGTTGACTTTATTAATGCTATTTGCTTTTTTGTTAAATCATCGGGATTTGCCTCCAATGTTATTTCGGGTTTATGAACCACGCCGAAGTTTGAATATATAGTTTCAATTATTTGCTTAATTTCATCGCTAGTAAGCAAGGAGGGTGTTCCCCCACCAAGATATATGGTGCTTACCTTATCGGTATTAAGCCACTGTTTGCGCAAAACTATTTCTTTGTTTATTGCCGCTAATAATTCCGGTTTGCGTTTAATTTGTGTAGTAGTATAAAAATCACAATAATGGCATCGCTGCCTACAAAATGGAATATGAATATATATGCCTGACATAAATTCGCTTATTTGTGGCAAATATAAAAAATGCCACTAGTTTATTTAATTTTACCACATAAAAAAAAATAATGCATCTTTAAAACCTACTTGTTTTGCAAGTATCTTACTTTATTTACAAACACAAGTTAAGGTATAGTAAATCAATAACTACTTAGTTTAATTTAAAGCTCATAACTATTTTACAATAGTTCACTACGTTTTTATAAGTGTCTGATATTAAGACTTTTTTATTGAGGTACATACTTTTTTCTATATGCCTTAAATACACAAAGTGAGGGTTTGACTAGTTGATTAACATAGTTTTGTAACAAGAATATTTTTCCTATAATTTGCAAGTAAAGCCCTCACTACAAAAAGTTTAAATAACTACTTGCGGATATTAGAATATAGATGATTATTAGGTTGTTATATTCTATCTCACTACCTGCCCGAATAAGTCAGCCTGCCTGGCGAGAGACAAAGCGGGCTCAAAACTGTCTGCCACCAAGACCATAACCGTCAAGTTAAAACGTAAGTAACAAAGGAATAATTAGATACGGCATTTATGTCGTAGTTTGTAAAACAGATAATTATTGGCTTTAGACACAATATTCATAAACAATTTTCGGCAAAAGCCTTTTTTATTCACTAAACACACCAAGCTAATGCTCGGAGCTAGTTATATATCAACATATTATCTCTTAAATTGACGGCTATGCCACCAAGGCAGGTCTATTAATCTAACGCGCTATTGATTTTACTATGGCTAAGGTTTAAAAATAGATGTTTCTCCATGCTCTTTAATTCGCCCAAAGCTACGCCACATTAAATAAGCTACAAAAGGAAAAAATAAAAATAAAAGTATATTTTTCTGACTCATTAGAATAAAATCGTAAAGCCCGTGAAAAAAGAAAGGTAACACAAATGCAAGTAACAAATACTTAGCTTTTTTGCTTGGATTAAATTTTGCTAAACCAAACCAATAGCCCATCATAACACCAAACATAGCATGAGCAGGTACTGCAGTAAAAGCACGCATTATTCCAACTTGTAAGCCATTATCGTTTCTAAACACATAGCTAAAGTTCTCAACCAAGGCAAACCCAAGAGATACAAATACGGCATATACAATACCATCAAACTTCTCGTTAAAATTGGCATTTTTCCATATAAGTATATAAATAGCAAAAAACTTGAATGCCTCCTCAACCAAAGCTGCTACCATAAAAGCTGTCCATGCAGCAGATGATAAACCAACAAAACCTACTCCTACTCGATGCATTATTTGCTCAAAATAAATGATTGGTAGTACCACAACACCTCCTGCAACTAACCCTTCAAACAAAAGTTTAAGTGGTTCTTTTTCATATTTATCTCTATAATAAATATATGCAAGAATAATAAATACAGGAGCTGTAGAAATTAACGCTAATTGAATCATGTGTTTGCTGTTGTTTGTTGTGTTTGCAAAATTAACTTTTTTATTGAATTAGAAAGCCCGTACTATAAATGTTGCCTGCCCGAATAAGTCAGGCGGGCAAGGTGCAGGTTGCCAGTTAAGTTCTGCGAATAATTAAAAACACGTACCTAAACATTAACATTTCACCTCCTACTTGTTATTGACTATTATTTCTAAAAACCACAATTATTATTACCTTCGTGAGCTGCGAACACAGGCTCGCAGTGTATTTTAATTAATTGTTTTTTAGAACTTTATGATTGACAAAGGAACCATAGATAAAATTTTTGATGCAGCAGATATTGTTGATGTTGTTTCAGACTTTGTTAATTTAAAAAAACGTGGCGTTAATTACCTTGGTAACTGTCCTTTTCATAACGAAAAAACTCCTTCGTTTACCGTTTCTCCTGCTAAAGGAATTTATAAATGTTTTGGTTGTGGTGTTGGCGGTAACTCGGTTAACTTTATAATGGAGCACGAGCAGCTATCGTATGTTGAAACACTAAAGTACCTCGCCAAACGCTACCATATTGAGGTAGTAGAAAAGGAAATGACCAACGAGGAAAAAGAAAAACAAGATGCGCGCGAAAGCATGCTAATTGTAAATTCTTTTGCTCAAAAAACATTCACTCAAAATTTATCAGAATCGGCTGAAGGTAAAGCCGTAGGTCTTAAGTATTTTAAAGAACGTGGTTTTACCGATATAACAATAAATAAATTTGAACTTGGCTATTGCCGTAGCGAGCGTGATAGCTTTACAAAACTTGCTGAGCAAAAAGGCTATGCTGCAAATTATTTGGTAGAAACGGGTTTAAGTATTCAGCGCGATAATGGTATGCGTTTCGACCGATTTAGTGAACGTGTAATGTTTCCTATTCACAACTTAATGGGCAAGGTTATTGGCTTTGGTGGTAGAACATTGCGTTCCGATAAAAAGATTGCCAAATATTTGAATTCGCCCGAATCGCAAATTTACCATAAAAGCCGAGTGCTTTACGGTTTGTTTTTTGCTAAAAAATCGATCTCAAAAAACGATAAATGCTACATGGTTGAGGGTTATACCGATGTTATGAGCATGCATCAGGCGGGAATTGAAAACGTAGTGTCTTCATCGGGAACTGCACTTACTGCCGACCAAATACGTTTAATAAAACGCTTTACACCAAACATTACTGTACTTTACGATGGCGATGCTGCGGGTATTAAAGCTGCCCTACGAGGAATTGACCTTGTTCTTGAAGAGGGTATGAACGTAAAAGTTGTTCTGTTACCCGAAGGCGAAGACCCCGATTCCTATGCGCACAAACATAGTGCAACGGAGTTTTACGATTTTATTAGTAAAAACGAAACCGACTTTATTACCTTTAAAACAAGATTGCTTTTATCGGATACCGATAACGACCCGGTAAAAAAAGCTAACCTAATTTCTGATATTGTACGAACCATCTCGGTTATTCCCGATGGTATTATTCGTTCGGTATATATTAAAGAATGTTCTACTTTATTAAGCGTTGACGAAAAAGTTCTTTACGCTGAAATTAATAAGATAATTCGGAAAAAAAGAGATCAGAATTGGCAACGTCAACAAAATGCGCCTCTTCCCCCCGCTCCAGAACACGTTGCCGAATCGTATATACCAGCAAGCACTAAATTTGAAAAGTTTGAGCGAGAGATTATGCGTCTTTTACTTTCTTATGGCCCAAAAGTACTATTCAATATTGAAGATGAAAACAACAAACAAGAAGAGGTAAATACAGCAAACTATATTATAAAAGAAATAGAAGATGAAATAGAGCTTCAGTCTCCTATTTACAAACTAATATTTAACGAATACTCTGCTATAGTTGCTGCAGGTAAAGGTGTAGATTCTACACATTTTACAAAGCACGAAAACCAACTTATTTCACGCTCGGCAGCCGATTTATTAGCCGATATTCACCAAATAAGTAAAATGTGGAGTAAAAAAGGAACCTACATTGCTACGGAAGAAGACAACTTAAAAAGCACCATTGATAATGCCATAAATGGTTATAAGTACGAAATTGTAATGAAAATTCTGAAAGAAATTGAAGACGAAATAAAACAAATTCAGAATCAGGAAGAGCAAAAAGAAAAACTAGAAGAGCTTTACCGCAAGTACATGGCATATACCAAATATAAAATGGAGATATCTAAAACTTTAGGTGAGCGGATTGTGTTGAAAAGGTAGTTACAACACATTTAGGCTTAACCCATAGGAACTGTTTCAAAATAACTTGGTATTTCATGAAAATTATTTATACTTTCTCAACTATAAATTCTATCTGTTATTTTTCATCTCCAAATCAACATCGTTTTACTCAGTAGCAAAATTGATTTTTAGCTGTATGTAAAGTGCTTTCTCGTTATTTCTGCACAGTCCCTTAGTAAATCAATCAAAATATTTATTTCCCATATCCTTCGGCTTATTATAAAAGAATTGTATTTTAATAATTAGAAAAGAACAACCCTGGTGCATACTGTCTGATTATCAAGATAAGAAAGACTATATACGCAGCAATTTGTAGGGAATAAAACCCACAATGGTGGAATTAAACGCATGCTCTTTATAACTTTACCATAAAGATTTGAATAAAGCATTGATTTTGTTTATCTTGAAACACTCATAATTAACTCCCGGTTTACCGGGGAAAATTGATTAGCAATGAACAGGATTTGGCAAATAGGAAGTAGCCTAATTATTTCGTTAATAATTATTGTAGGGCTTAGTAGTTGTTCGCAAAAAGCGAATCACCGTAATTTAAATCCTAAATATGGCGGTACCTTACGCATAAACCTTAATGGGGCTCCCGATAATGTTTTCCCAGGTCAAATACTGAAAAACAGCGAGCAAATTATTACTACTCAAATTTACGATGGCTTAATAAAATACAACACTCGTAATTTAGAAATTATTCCATCTGTAGCTAAAAAATGGTTAATTGAACGAGAGGGTACTATTTACACTTTCTTTTTAAACTCAAATGCCCGATTTCATAGCGACAAGTGTTTTAACGAAGCAAAAGGGAGAATAATAACAGCCTCCGATTTTAAATATTCTATTGAGCAAATATGTAGGGTTCATATTAAAAGCTCCCATTCAATATCGAAACAACTGACCAATTTAAAAGGATTTGATGCTTTTTTAGAAGCAGAACAAAAAAATGATACTGCACAAATTTCTGGTATAACTGTTTACAACGATACAACATTGGTTTTCCAATTAAATGATCCCGATAATATGTTTATACATTTTTTAGCAGGAACAAATAGTTTGGTGTTTCCGAAAGAAGCGTTTGAAGCATATGGTTTTGAAAGCACGGTTGGCTCAGGAGCCTTTCGCTTAAAAAACAATAAAAACAAAGCTATATCAATGCTTTTAACGGCAAATACAGAATACTATCAGCAAAACAAACAACATGAACAACTACCATTTTTAGATAGTATTCGTTTCTCTTTTATTACTTCTACACAAAAAGAATTGTCTTTATTTAAAAACAATGCATTAGATATAGTATTATCTATACAGAAAAAGTCCGTTACTACTTTTTTAGACGAGAACATAGACCTTTTTCAGAAAAACCCTCCATTTTTTGTAATGAAACAAACGCAAGATTACGAACAAAACACTCGTTACAATATTATGCGCTCGAATATTCAAGGCCTAGATCTAAATTCACAAGGGTTCTTTGATTTTTCAACCCTTTACTTTGCCGAACCAAAAGAACAGGCAATTAAGATTTCTAATTAACCTGAAAACCGCAAGTTATGTTGTGAGTTATTGATTAATAGGTGTTTATAATAATAAAACAAATACCGTAAAAAAACACTCACACCGTAACTATCAAACATTTAACCTTAACAGATGCGCAATCAAAGATTAAACAAAATGTAACTTCTTATTCTTTGTTTGTTTGTTTGTTTGAATACTGTTGCAAGTTTTAGGTTTCTTGTTTTTTAAAACTAGTAACCCCCTACTTGCAACAATTAAGACAGTATATTTGAAACAATAATGTATAATGAAACGCCACGCAGCAAGCCAACGAGGTATCTCAATGGAGTGTTTTATTTTCAAACCAACCTGCCCGCCGTATAAATGGTCAGGCGGGGGTGCGGCCTACCTGCCATTGAACTTGGCAGGCGGGTGATTCCTCGACTACCGCTCGGGATCAGTTCGCATAAATGATTTGATTACAAAATCATAGTATCACTGTTTTAATTAGTTTAAAAAGCCTGTGAGTTTCTCTACTTTAATAAAAAAAATAATTATTTTTACCCTGGTTTTTTTTTAACTACTATTACTAATAAAAAACCTTAAAACAAGCTGTGAATCTATCAGATTAAAAAACAAATTATTCACGGCAACCCATCTGCTATACAACTTTGGTAAGCGGGGGAAACCCACAATTGTGGAATTTAAAAATATTAAACAACTAATTTTAGCTAAGATTATTAATTTTATACAAAAAATTTAGTCCACAATATATATCTTAGCAACGATTACAAATTTTCTGTCAATGAAAAAACCTATTGAGATACCTGCTTGTAAAGACTGTATGTTGGGATGCCAATCTATTTTTGGTTCTTTAAGTGCCGAAGAGCTTGATAGACTTACTTTTGATAAAAATTGTCATAGCTATAAAAAGGGCACAACAATTTTTCATGAAGGTAATCGTATTCATAATTTTTACTGTATAAACTCAGGTATTATAAAAATGTATAAAACCGGTATTGAAGGAAAAGAACAAATTGTTTCGTTCGCTAAAGCAGGAGATATTATTGGATACCGATCAATATTAAGCAAAGAAGTTGCATGTACTACCGCTAAAACAATAGAAGAAGTGGTTGTTTGCTCTATTCCTGGCGAAAACTTGTTTAAACTAATTGAGCAGAACAGTAAATTTTCAATGGAGTTAATGCAATTGGCTTGTAAAGAACTTGGCGAAGCAAATCAGTTTTTAACCGATATTGCTCAAAAATCAGTGCGCGAACGCTTGGCCGAAGTGTTAATAAAACTAAAACTGTTTTTTTCTGTCAATGCAGAAGGATTCTTAAAAGTTTCACTTACTCGCGATGAACTAGCAAGTTTGGTTGGCACATCTACCGAATCTGTTATTCGTTTGCTTTCTGAATTTAAATCAGACAATCTCATTGAGTTGCAAGGGCGACTTATTAAAATTCTTAACGAAGAAAAATTACGCAAACTAAGTAGTTATTATTAGTTGACCTATCTGATAGTAGGCACACAAAAAATCATAAACTTATTGTCTACACTTTGCTAATAACCCACAATAATTGCAATTTCATAAGCATAAAATATATAATCAAATAAAATTAATAATATTTTTTAGATAATTTTGCATCTATAAAACTTTAAAAAAACAGATATGTTCTCAGGAATTGTTGAAGAAACAGGAAAAGTGGTTTCAATTGACCGAAATCAAGAAAATATTGACATTACAATAAGTTGTTCGTTTGTAAACGAATTAAAGGTTGATCAAAGTGTGGCTCACAACGGAGTTTGTTTAACGGTGGTTCGCAAAACCGACACAGACTACACGGTTACAGCTATTCAGGAAACACTTATAAAATCGGATCTTGGAGAACTTGAACCAGGCAGTGAAGTGAATCTTGAACGTGCAATGAGCATGGATAAGCTATTAGACGGCCATATGGTACAAGGACATGTTGACCAAACAGCTACTTGTACAAAAGTAGAAGAGGCTGATGGAAGTTGGTATTTTACTTTCGAGTACGATGCTTCAATAGGAAATATTACAGTTGAAAAAGGTTCTGTTTCTATCGATGGAGTAAGTTTAACCGTGGTTAACTCGCAAGATAATTCGTTTCAAGTAGCAATAATTCCTTATACATATAATCATACTGTTTTTCACAATTACAAGTCAGGTACAACAGTGAATCTTGAGTTTGATATAATAGGAAAGTATATAACAAAAATTGTTAAATTACAATTAGGCAAATAATTTTAGCAAATAGAAACCCTCCCCGAAAATAATCGGGACAGGCTATTCGAGGGAGGCTCGCCTGAACTATTCGGGCAGACAAATGTTTTCAGCATAAATCTCAAATAAAAAAATTGTCGCAAAACAAAGATTTATAGGTATTTTACACTAATGAAAAGATTTAAAGTGCTCAAAGTTAATTGCAAGTATTAACTTTGGGCACTTTTAGTTGCATAATGCTATTTACTAGTTAATACTGTTTAAAAAAACATTTCAACAAGGAACTAGTAAGCAGCAACTAATTTAATTTCATATTGCTATTAATTAAAATTTATTCAGAAAAAGAATTTCAATGACACAAAACTGGTTCACTTCTAATCCTTTTCAATTAACACGATTAAACACCACTGAGGTAAATGTTGGCAATATAAACATGGGCAAAAAGAATCCTGTTCGAGTTCAATCTATGGCAAATACGCCTACTCACAATGTGGATGCGTCGGTTCAGCAAGCAATTGAAATAATTGAAGCTGGTGCAGAACTGGTTCGTTTTACTGTTATAAACACAAAAGATGCTGAAGCTTTGGAAACCATAAAACAAACTTTAGTTGAAAAGGGCTACCTCACTCCTATTGTTGCCGATGTTCACTTTAATGCAACACTTGCCGATATGGCCGCTAAATATGTAGATAAAGTGCGCATTAATCCTGGCAATTATATAGATAAACGTGCAACTTTTGCTCAAGTTAATTTTACAGATGATAAATATAAACAGGAGCTAATCGCTTTGGAAAAACGATTTGTTTCCTTTTTAAATATCTGTAAAAAAAATAAAACCGCTATACGTATTGGAACCAATCATGGATCCTTATCAGATAGAATAATGAGTCGCTATGGCGATACACCTAATGGCATGGTAGAGGCCACAATGGAGTTTCTTAGAATTTGCAAAAGCCAGAAATTCACAAATGTTGTTGTCTCTTTAAAGTCGAGCAACACAAGAATAATGGTTCATGCCTGCCGATTATTAGCTTTACAAATGCAAAGCGAAGAAATGGCATATTGCTTGCACCTAGGTGTAACAGAAGCTGGCAGTGGTGAAGATGGTAGAATAAAATCAGCTGTGGGTATTGGTGCTTTAATGAACGATGGTTTAGGAGATACCATACGTGTTTCATTAACTGAGAATCCAGCAAAAGAGATTCCCGTAACAAAAGCATTAGTAAAACACTTTGAACCACTTAATAACATTCCAATAACAAACTTAGTTCCACAATATAATCCCTACGAATATGAATCTCGCAAGGTTGTTGATTTACTAAACAGAAAAGAGCCTGTTGTTATTGCCGATTTATCTAAAGAACACGAAATAACAAAAGTATTACTTGAAGAACTAAGTTTCGTTTTTAATAAAAGTACAAAAACTATTGAAAGGGGCGATATTTCACCTGACGTAATTTATACAGGAGAGCACATTTTTCCATATTCTGTTCCTGAAAAAACTATACTATTAAATGACTTTAATCATTGGGATAATAGTCTGTCATCGTTCCCTCTATTTTCGTGGAATGAATTTTTAGCCTCTTCAAATAAATCGGAAAATCAGAATTGGGTTCATGTTGAATTAAACGATTTAAATAACGCTGCCATTAAAACCATTAAAAATGACCCAACAATTGTTTTAGTATGTTTTTCATATCATAAAAACGAAACGGCCGAACAGCGCTCATTAATAAATTTATTAATGGCAAACAATTGTAAAACGCCTGTAATTATTCAACGAAATTACAGCGAACCGGCATTAACTGATTTTCAATTGAAAAGTGCTGCTGATACCGGTATTTTCTTTATAGATGGGCTAGCCAATGGTTTATGGCTAAAAAACACTTTCAAAAACAGTAACGCTGAACCTGTTGAAACCGCATTTGCCATTTTACAAGCTAGTAGAAGCAGAACCACCAAAACCGAATATATTTCATGTCCAGGTTGTGGTCGTACCTTATTTGAATTAGAAAAAACACTAGCAGAGATAAAAGCCTCTACTAAAAGCTTGAAAGGACTTAAAATAGCTGTTATGGGTTGCATTGTAAATGGACCTGGCGAGATGGCCGATGCCGATTTTGGATACGTTGGAGCTGGTCCAGGAAAAGTGTCTCTTTATATGGGTAAAAACCTTATTAAAAAAAATATTGATACTAGCAATGCTGTTGCAGAATTATTAAAGTTAATAGAAG
>JAUXEM010000075.1 GCA_030620515.1 Salinivirgaceae bacterium | reverse complement strand
TATTTTATTTAATGGCAGAAACCTAAAAAAAATATTTTTCAACGAAAAAAAATTGCAAAAATCTGTCAAATTTTAAATATCCTGAGTTTTCTTTCTGACACTAATTAATGTAAAAAGGGGCTGAATTATCAGCCCCTTTTTAGTATACTATATTTTTTTATTTTGGCGATAGGGTAACAAATGGTATTAACATTTCCTCTAGTGAAACGCCTCCATGCTGAAAAGTATTCTTATAATAACTTACGTAATGATTAAAGTTATTTGGGTAAGCAATAAAATCGCTATTTTGAGCAAAAATATATGAGCTACTAACATTTAATCGTGGTAATAAAATAGATTCTGGATTCTTAACCTCAAAAACCTCTTTTTTATTATAACTAAGTGACTTTCCTTGTTTGTATCTAAGGTTGGTACTAATGTTTTTATCCCCTGCAACTTTAATGGGGCTATTTACCCTTATTGTACCATGATCGGTAGTAAATACTACCTTAATATTTTTGCTTGCTAAATTCTTTATTAATTCAAAAAATGGGCTGTGCTCAAACCACGATTGGGTTAGACTTCGATAAGCCGATTCATCACCAGCTAATTCCTTAATCATATCCATTTCAGTTCGGGCATGCGATAACATATCTACAAAATTTATTACTATTACCGAAAGCTGATGGTTAAGAATATGAGGTAAATTATTTGCAATTTTACGTCCCTTTTCAATGTTTTGTACCTTTTCGTAAAATACAGAATTTTTAATCCCAAGCCTTTGCATTTGCTTGTGTAATAATTCTTCTTCAAATTGATTTTTACCACCCTCTTCATCTTCATTTACCCATAATTCAGGATGCAACTTTTCAATTTGAGCTGGCATAAGTCCACCAAACATTGCATTTCTGGCATATTGAGTAGACGTAGGTAGTATACCATAAAATAACTCTTCGTTTTGTACATTATAGTACTCCGATAGCAATGGCTCAATTGTTTTCCATTGGTCAAATCTTAAATTATCGACTACAAATGCTACCACCTTTTGATCGTTCTGAAGAAGTGGAAATAACTTTTTCTGAAAAACATTATGTGACATAATGGGCGCATCGTCATTAGAACCTGAGAACCAATCGGTATAATTATTTTTTATAAATCGTACAAAGCCTTTATTGGCATCATCCTTTTGCATAGTAATTACTTGCTCCATACCATCTCCACCGGTTTTTTCAAGTTCTAATTCCCAAAAAACAAGCTTTTTGTATGTGTTAACCCACTGTTCACTAGTCATTGAATCGTTAATCATAAATCCAATATTGCCAAACTCAGCCTGATAGTTAGACGTAGCTTTTTGGCTAACTAAACGTTTTTGATCCATTATTTTTTTAATGGCCATTAGTATTTGTTTCGGATTTACAGGCTTAATTAAATAGTCATCAATTTTAGACCCTATGGCTTCATCCATAATATATTCTTCCTCGCTTTTGGTAATCATAATCACTGGGGTCGAATAACGAATGTCTTTTATGCGCGCTAAGGTTTCTAAACCACTAAGCCCTGGCATATTTTCATCGAGAAAAATTAAATCGAAGGTTTTATCTTTAACTATTTCAATAGCATCATTACCATTATTTGCGGTTTCTACACTATAGCCTTTTGTTTCTAAAAAAATAATATGGGGCTTCAATAAATCTATTTCATCGTCTACCCAAAGAATGCTTATGCCTTTCATATATAATGGTTTTATGCGTAAATAATTGTATTTTCTCTTTCTCAAATTCTAAATTAATAGAATTTATTTGAAGCAAATTCATTGACACAATTGTTGTACCAACATTTAGTCAATATTACTAACGTGCTTATTAGTGAAATGTTATTTTTTTAGATATTAATGTGATTTTCAGTTCTAATTCGTGTGTGCAAGAAAACCCAGTCTTTGATAAGAAAGCTTCAAGAATAAGGCTTTCGTCTAGCCTTAGGCTATAAAAATCAGTAGTTTACTTTTGTAAATGACTGATTTATACACAAGAGTTACGAAACTCTTGGAGTTTTCTTGCTGATACCAATTAATTTTGAACTAAGCCTTTGTAATAGTCTTCAAAAAACAATTGATATTTTGGAATATTCTTGTCTTTCTCAAAAGTGTTAAGGTTTTGGTTTGAAATAATATAAGTTCGGAACCCATCTTTATCAATATTTTCAAAAGCTTCGCCTGCTATAAATACCGACTCGTAGTAATTAGAAGCCATATGCTGATTTTTAAACTTTCTAACAACAATAGCAGTATATTTTGCTGATATTAAAATATTAGCAATATCAAAAGTAAGAAAATCAAAATAATCAATATTAAAATTTTGCAGGTTAAACTTTATACGATTTGGATCAACAATTTCATTAGCAACAACAACCATAAAAGCATGTTCTAGCTCAGCATTATACTTAAATATTGAATAGTCTATAGAATCAATTGAGTTACCATCGGCAAATTCATCAAGTTTAACCTCTTCCTCCTCTTTAAGTTCAACTTCGCGCGGACTCCTATCCAAAGCAGCAAGAACATCCGTAGCATATGTAGCTTCCTCTGTGTTTGGGTGTCTCTCTGTAAATGCATTAAGATTCTTTGTAAATAGAACGGAATCTCCTGTAGTGCCAGAACATAGTGTATTTAATAAATCGAATTTTGGCAGCAGTATGCTTTCTGGATAAGCAGAATCTACATATTCAAAATTGGTTCTGACCTCTTCGCACTTATCCACTAAAAAATATTTGTAAGTGGCAACATACATAAAGTTTACTTGATTCTCAATTTTTTCAAGCTCCTTAAAATAATCGGGATTCATAAGTATTTTGGCATAATCGCTATCGGGGTATTTAGTTATTATCTTATTCTTATATAATTCTGCCTTTTCCAACTCTTTGGATAGTAAAAATAATTTATACAAACTAAAAAAAGAAGATAGTTCATATTCTGTATCTGGATAATTCGTAAGTAAATCTTGGTATCCACTAACGCTTAAAGGGTAATCATAAAACTTATTTTTATAAATGGTTGCAATGTTATAATAAGCCTCTTCAATCCTTGTTTTTGAAACTTGCATGGCCGAATCGGTAAATGGTAAGCCAACAATGTAAAACTCTCGCGATTTGTTACTATATACCACAGCATTGGAATCTTCAGCAACTACATCTTCATCAGCGTATGCATCAAAAATAGCTTCTTCCTTGTTTTTTCTTCGCCAATTATCTTCCAATTTTCGGCTACCCCATTTCTTTTTAAACTCTGCTTGCCCAACCGATAGCATTGCCGGATTATAAAAATACCATTTGCCTCCTTGGTTGTTCATTTTATTTCCTGTTTGTTCAAGGTAAGCTAAGTCGGTCTGTCGTAGAGCCAACAGTTCTTTCTCTCTTTCCTCTTCTTCAATTACTTGAGCTATTATTCGGTCAATTAGGGTGTTTCGTTCAGCATCACTCATTTGAGCAATAACTTGCAAACTATCTTCAACAGAAATAACATTTAAGTTTAGTACTAATTCGTTTAGATTTTCACTTTTTCGTTTTATCTGAATATAATTAGGGTATTCTATATCAAGAAAAGTTACTGCACTATCGTAAAATGTTTGTGCATTCTCATAGTGAGGCACATCAAAATATATATCGGCAATAGCTAAAAATGAAACGGCTTTTTGATTTGTATTTTCGGTGCTTGCTTTAGTTGAAAGTTTATAAAAATCAATTGCATCTGTTTCTCTTCCTTCATTAAAAGCAATATTACCTAAGGCGTAATAAATTTGATCTCTAAAATCAATATTCTTATCGTCTTTCAACATTTTAGAAAGTTCTCGTATTAAAGCGCGACTATCGTTTGCCGAGGAGTTAAAAATAGAAGCTCTATTAATTCGAGCATTAAATGTCATTTCATAATTGGGATTCATGTCAATAACTTTCCCATAGGCTGCATAGGCTTTATTGTTGTCTTCAATTTGCTGATATACCTGTGCTAAAATATAATAATATCTAACTCTCTCTTTTTTCTTTTTTGTATGTTTCACACCTTTTTCCAAGAAAGGGATAGACTCTAAATACTTGTTTTGCCTAAGCATTAAATCGGCCCAAGTTATATTTAATGGTCCCAATATATGTTCGGGAATTGCACTTTTATCAGCATCAAGCATACTCAAAAATTCTTGTGCTTTTTTATACTTATCCATTTCAATATAAGTACGTGCCATCCAAATATATGCTTCGGGTTTTAACGGACTATTTTTGTATTGCTTAATTATATAATTGAATGTTTCTAATGCTGGAAAAAAGTCTTTTTTGTAAAAATTGGCTTTCCCTATTAATAAATACGAATCATCAATCCATTTTACAAATTCTGTTTGATCTTTATCGAACTTGGTGTTTTTCTTTCCTTTTTTCTTTTTTGGCTTGACAGTAATGGAATGCTTATGAATACATCTAGAACCTTTTTCGATAGCACGGTTCATATCACCAAATGCTGCACGGGAAGCTTCCGGATCAGAATATTTAAAAACTGGTAAAATAATCGAGAAATTATCTTTATGTGCTTCATCTACCTTCTTAACTCCCGATTTAAAAGCCTCAACTCCATTAAAATAAACATTATAATAAGCTGTAAGATTATGATAACCCCTAGTAAGACCAGTATTTTTCTTAGTTGAGCAACCGCCAATCAATAACAGTAGACTTAAAAAGGCTACAATGTACAAATGGTATTTTATTGTTAAAATTTTCAAAATGTAAGGTTTACTATAGTTAAACTACAATTGTGCTAAAATATTTTATTTTTTCTAATCTTTTCCGTAAATCATTTTTATTTATAAATTTTTTATTGCTTTAACTCTAGCAATATAAGTAAGTATAAACATAAAATTAATTCTTTACAATTTGGTTTAGAAACTCTGCTACTCTTTTTGTTTGATTATAGTTTGAATATTCTTCAATGTTTACGGTAGTCCCAATCGTTGAACCCATTATATATTGATCAAACTTATTTTTTACAAACTCTTTAATTCCGCTATAATCGTCATAATCAAACGTTTTACCGGCATTAGTTTCAGCAATAATATTACTTGAATCGCTATTGTTTGGACCCAAACATAGTATTGGCTTATTTACTCGTAAAAGCTCAAATAGTTTTCCAGGTATTCGCCCTAAAACATTTTCTGCCTTGTTTAATGGCAATAATAATATTTCTCCTTCAAAAATTAGTTTAATAGCTTCAACTCTTGAAAGTTTGCCACAATCTTGAAAGTTGTTTATCAAATTATTATTCTTAATACATTCTTTTATTGAATAATCGACTAAGCCAGCAAATTTAATTTTTAGATGCTCTGTAAATTCAGGTATTTCTTTTTTTAAATCAGCTAATACTTTAATTAGTGTATCCGGACTCCTGTCAAGTCCTAAAAGACCAGCATGTACTATCGAAAAACTTTTGTCAGACTTAATTTCTAAGGTATTATAATCATCTTCATCGTATCCATAATAAATTGGGCTAACATCTTTCGCTCCAATTCTTTCTAAATCTTTTGCCCATGTAGGGCTGGCAATAGTTATTTTGCCAGCATACTTAAATGTTTCTTGCTCCATTATACAATGTTTCCTATGTGCTATTTTTGAAATAGGAAACATTTTATAATAGTCAACTTGTGTCCAAGGATCTTGAAAATCAGCTAACCATGGTATATTAAATTTCTTTGATAATTGGCAAGCAATAGCGGTATTGGTATGTGGTGGACCATCCGAAAATATTGCATCTATATTATTTTTTTGTAGATATTTTGATAAATATTTTACCGATGGCCTTATCCAAAGAGCCCGAGCATCTGGAATAAAAAAGTTTGCTCTAACCCATATTGCTATCTTATCAATGGTTTTTCTTTTTCTGTCGCGTACATAAACAGGATTTTGTGAATCTTCTTTTTTTCTTCCCGAGAATTTTTTGAAAATATTAAACGGTTCACGAATTGGGTATTCTAAAATAGTAATATTGTTTGGTATATCTTTTTCGTTTGTAGAATCAAGAAATTCATATTGAGCATTTTTTGGCTTGTATATTACTGGTTCCCAACCAAAAGATCGCAAATGCTTCGCAATTTTTAAACAGCGTAACACGCTAATTCCACCTGATGGGGGCCAATGGTATGTTATTATCAATACTTTTTTGTTCATTCTAATAATTAATCATAAAAAAAACGGTGATGAAATTCCTCGCAGCATGCAGACGAGGTGACTTATAATAGTATTTTGTTTTTGATACGCACCAAGATGCGTGGAACATAACTCTTGATAACCCTGGACTACTGCTTGAGATCAGTTTGGCTAGATAATTTTGATTACAAAATCATAGTCTCACTGAATCAAAGGTAAAATTTTCCGTTACAATCTTTAAATAAATAGTTACTATTCAGGCACGATAAGTAATGCATCGTACTCGCTCATTTTATTTAAAAGGCTAACTGCTTTCTCAACTGCCGGGTCGTCTATTAAACTAGCTTCAGCTCTACCTTTCTGATAATAATACCTGCTTACTATTTCTTCATGCAATAATGAACTAATTTCTTCTTTAAAGTTTTGCAAATCAGTATTCTTATCATGAGCAAGTTTTTTGCGTAAATCTACTAATTCCTGAATTACGCTTTCGTGATGTTTTTCTTTTTTAACGATTTTTTCTAAATTATCAATAATACTTTCGCTCTCTAGAGTATAATCGAAATCTTTATCCGAAAGAAATTCCACAAAATCAGCATATATTTTTTCACTAATTTTGAACCTTGAAATAGATTCTATTGAATCGTTATTTAGTTGAAATTGCGTAGCGAAATCGAAAATATAATTTTTAATTATTAAACTCATAGATATTTTACTCAAGGTTTGTGGTTCAACCTCAACGTCAGGCATTACACCTCCACCATCAAAAACCGAACGACCGGCTTTTGTTTTATATTCTGTCATTAATGAATCAGGAATACGACCTACGCTTCCATCTTCATTCCTATGTGTATAATCTAAAGCCTGAATACAACGACCACTTGGAATATAATATTTTGCTGTAGTTATTTTAAGTTTTGAGTTATAACTTAAGTCACGTGTAGTTTGAACCAAACCTTTACCAAAAGTCCTTTTTCCTAGAACTACACCTCTGTCTAAATCTTGAATTACTCCTGAAACAATTTCAGAAGCTGATGCTGATCCTTGATTCACAAGAACCACCATAGGCATATTTAAATCAATAGGATCGGTTGGTGCATTATAAGTTCTATTCCATTGTGAAACTTTGCCTTTAGTCCTTACAACTTCTTGTCCTTTTGCTACAAAAAGATTTGAAATAGCCACAGCCTCCATTAATAAGCCTCCAGGATTACCGCGAAGGTCAAAAACCAAACTTTGCATATTGTGATCTTTCTTTAGGTTAATAAAAGCTGCTTTAACCTCATTACTACAAGCCTCGGTAAAGCTTGATAAGCGAATATATCCAACTTCATCGTTTAGCATTCCATAAAATGGCACACTATTAATTTTAATACTCTCGCGAAATACAACTTTATCAAATGCTTTTTCCGTTCCAAGACGTTCAATCTTAAGTTTTATCTCTGTTTTAGGGTCGCCTTTAAGCAACTCACTAATTTGTTCTGTATTTTTTCCCTTAACCGATTTTCCATCAATTTCAACGATTTTATCTCCAGCTTTTAATCCGGCTTTAAATGCAGGAAAACCCTCGTATGGTTCTGCTATAATTACAAATTCGCCACTCTTACGAATTAAGGCGCCAATGCCACCATATTTACCAGTAGTCATGAATTTATAGTCTTCCATTTTCGATTCTGGTATGTATACCGTATAAGGATCTAAAGACTTAAGCATTTCTTCAATACTTGTTTTCACTAAATCACCCGGATCTGTTTGATCTACATAATACAAGTTCAGTTCTCGGAATAAAGTATGGTAAATATCAAGATTCTTGGAAATTTCAAAATTTTGTTCGTCGAAAGTAACAAATCCTACTGCAATAATTGACAACAAAGCAACTATCAGAACTTTCATTTTATTAGTAATATGTTTCATACAAATTTCGTTTTAAAAGTTATTCATTCGTATTGGCGCAAAAAAACAAGCAAAAGTTACAATATTACTAAACTTTTTATTCAGCACATACTTTATTTGCCAACTGAATTAATATTTGTTTCATTTTTTTTTGTATCTCCTCAAAAGAAACCAAATCCCTACCAATATAAACAATCATAAACGGAAGTTTAATGTTTTTATTATCAATTTTGTTATATAGTAGTTTCTGATTCAAACGATATGTTTCTCGAACCCTTCGTTTTATTTTATTGCGCATTACAGCAGTTTTGAAATTCCTTTTTGATACAGATACCCCAAACTCCAGGGTGCTATTTTCCTGATTTGGATAGATCATCCAAACTAGCTTAAAAGGATACAAACGGATGTTATTATTCTGGGTAAATAATGATTGAATCGTAGAACGGCTTTTCAACCGTTCTTTTTTACTTAAAGTTAATTTAGTTTTTAGCGATTCGTTTAGTGCCATAAAAATGGGAATGCCTGCAAATACAGGCAGATATTATTTTTTACAATTTTTCGAACTGTTACGAATAAATTGGTCTAAAGCCATTGTCATTGATGGAGCCTCAGGTAGTGGAGCCTGAATGTCTAGGTTTAATTTAGCATCAACAACCGCTTTAGCAGTAGTTGGTCCAAATGCTGCAATTTTAGTGTTATTTTGCTTATATCCAGGAAAATTCTCAATTAATGACTCAATACCTGAAGGACTAAAAAAAACAAGAACATCATAATTAACATCTGATAAGTCTGACAAGTCGCTTGCCACTGTTTTATATAGAATTGCAATTTTAAATTCAACACCAAGTTTCTTAAGTTTATTTGGTATATCGTCTTTATGCTTATCTGATAAAGGCAGAATAAACTTCTCCTCTCTATGCTTCTCAATTAGTTCAAGTAAATCGTCGAAACGACTTTTGCCAAAGAATATTTTACGCTTACGATACACAATATATTTTTGCAAATAAAAGGCAGTAGCCTCCGAAACGCAGAAATATTTCATGCTGTCTGGAACTGTTACTCTCATTTCTTCGCACATACGGAAAAAATGATCCACAGCCGTTCTGCTTGTAAATACAACTGCTGTATAATCCAGTATATTAATTCTTTCTTTTCTAAATGTTTTTGCCACTACAGGCTCAATCTGAATAAAAGGTCTAAAATCTATCTTTAAATTGTGCTTTTCGGCTAAATCAAAATAAGGAGATTTTTCTGTAGTTGGTTCCGGCTGAGATACAAGAATGCTTTTTACTTTCAACTTTATACTTTTTTGTTAGGCTCTGATTTGTCAGAAACTCCGCTATATGTACTGCTCAATTGTATGGTACAATATCAGCATAGGCAAAATTTCAAGTGCACAAAGGTACAAAATCAAATACAATATTGAAAGTCTATTTTTAATTCCTATTTGGATTCCTCGTAAAAGCCGCATTAGGTATAGAACCCCGAACATAAACAAGGCAATAACAAACAGCCAAAAGGAGAGATTAGTGGATACAAATGGTACAAATGCTATGATTGGAAGAAGAATAAAACCTGCTATTTTGTAATAAATAAAAACAGTTGAATTATAACTCATAAAAGCTCCTTTTGTAAGAAACATAAAATCGAGTAGTAAAAGAAATAAGCTTTTTAAACTATATACTACTGCAATTGTAGTTAAAAACATTAAAAATAAAACTATCCCTTTTTGTCCTAATATTTCATATTGATTAAATTCAAACCATTGGGTAATAATCAAAGCGGCATTTATAAAAAATAGAATATTCATTACAAAAAACACTTTACTACGAACAACATTACCTTCTTCTTGTAACCTTCGTGCTACAAAATAATTATACGATGCTCCTATTATTGAACTTACAAAACGTGAAAAGCGCACATTAATCCAACCAAACAACACAAAAGCTAATATTATAATTCCAAGCATCCAATCCGTTGAACCAAATCCTTGTGTTATGGAATTATCTTTGCCGCTAAAAACCTCTACTGTTATCTGTTTTTTTATGGTAGTCTCTACCTTTTTCCTTTTTGATTGTAAGCCTATAGTTTCAGCCTCTATCGGTTTAATTGGAGTAAATCCAAATATGTCCCAACCCAAATGTTCTTTTGGAAAATCAAATTCGCCAGTAAAGGTATTATATATGGGATATTGAACAGAATCATTTTGAGATACAAAAGGTATCGTTTTAATTACAGGAACTGCTTTTTTTACGGGATAGTTTATTCTTTTTGATTCAATAAAACTGTTGAGCGAAGAAATCTCAATAGTTTTTTTGGAAATTTGAATACTTTTTGATGATTCAACAGTTGATTCAATAGGTAATTGAATACTCTTTACTAATGTTGTATCTTGTTCTTGTCTAGAAATAAATTCTAACATGCAATTACCATTTTTCTTTAATCAACTCTTAAGGGGTTAAAAATAATAAGATTTGCCAATTAATCTTAATTAAAAGCAAATTTAGTTATTTATTAGATAGTAGTATTTTTGATTTTTGACCTCAATAGTTCGCTACGTTTTTGTAAGTGTCTGATATTATGCCTTTTGTATTGAAATGTAAATATTTCTATATGCTTGATTATTAGGTATATATATTTATCTCACTACCTGCCCGAAAGAGCGCAATCACTAACATATGGCAACGCCCTATACTATTTAATGTAAAAAGCTTACCAGTATCTGAAAGAGTAGTAGCACCCTTTCAGCGTACATGCTAGTAGTGCTTACGGATTTATGGAAAAGAAAAAATTGTTTATACGTAAATTTGCCCTATTCAATAGAAAGTATTTTGTAATTTTACAGTCTAATCAATGAAAAAATTTGAATATGTATAGAATAATAGTTCTGTTTCTTGTAATTAGTAGGCTGCCAGTTTTTTCTCAAGACAATAATTTATCTGTTAATATGGGGGTAGCAGTCCCTTTGGGCGATTTTGCTCAGACCGGTAGTTTTTTAGAAAAAGGTTATGCTCAAACAGGCTTTAATTTAAATATTGATGGCGTTTATATTCCAACATGGTATTTTGGTATTGGTGCTAATGTTTCGTTTAGCACCTTTGTTTTGGACGATAAAGCCGTTGGAGCTGATTTGTTGGAACTAATTGAAAATTTGCCTGATTTGCCTGATCTTCCAGACAATATTGATACAAGAATAGACGTGGGAACATGGAGTTATGCAAATTTTATGTTAGGACCAGTATTTGCATATCCAGTATCAAATTTTCAATTTAACGTTAAAGCTCTTGTAGGATTATCCGTATTGATGCCTCCTGGCAGTGAATTAAATATTTCAAATAATGATACGGGAGAGCAAATACGAAGTTATTCAGAAACTCAAAATATAAGATTTGGATATTTACTTGGTACCGATGTTATATATAAAATGTCGGGCAGTTATAGTTTAAAGCTGGGAGGAGAATATTTTCACAGTAAAACAAATTATGATGTGAACTTTTCGAGAATTAATGATAACACTGAAATAGAACTAGAGACACAAACATCTAATATAAATATTGATGCCCTGCATCTTACGGTTGGTATTGCCTATTTATTTTAGTTTAGAGAACAAAAAAAAGTAGTTGTTATTATAGATTGTTAGACCAGCCTGCGACAGGCAGGATTTGTGACCTGCCAGAAGGTAAATCTTGGTGACCAAATAGGTTTTAGACTGCCTGACTTATTAGGGCAGCTAGTGAGATTTAAGCCAACACGTTTTTGTAACAATAGCTTCATTATTAAGTGTTTGCAAAATAAAACTAACTATTGTATCAAATAAAGCAAAGTAATATGAAAGGGGATAAAAGTGCATTTGCAAATAAGCTTGACGAGCTTATATTGCTATTCGAAAAGCTAAAAGTGAAAGCAACAAATGAAGGAATTATTCTTAAAGATGACCCTTTATATGCAAATTTTGAAATGTTAGCGAATAACTATCGTCTTATTAAGCATAATTTGCCAGAAGATTTATTGCAAGAAATTAGTGAACCTATAAAGGAAATTATTACTCAAATGGTTGATCAACTAAGGAGTGAAATGGGAGCATCGGTTCAAGATGAGGAAACGGAAATAATTAAAGATATAGATAAACTTTTAAAAAAAGGGGACCTTTCTGAGACCGAAATCAACGTCTTGCTTGATAAACGAGCAGAGTTGAATTAGTAATTTAGGGTTAACATACTCATTGGCTTCCTGTTTCTTTAAGCGAAATTATACTTCCAAGCCCTGTTATGCTTGGTTTTTTTATTCTTTATCTTTACACCAATAGTTCGGTATGATTTTATATCTATTTGGCAAACAGGCAAATATAATAATTGGCACAATATTACTAATTGACCTGTCTGCGGCAAGGCTGGCTTAATATCAAATATTTGCGACTTAAAGGCTTTGCGAGAAACAAAGACCTGTCTACCACAGGCAGGTTTAACGAAGTATTATACACAAAACTCTACTTATAAATACGCGAATTTATTTGTGAGTTAAGCCTTAGCGATTTTGATATTGATTTACCCACACTGGATCATTAGCTTTTAGCAATAGCTTTATTAAGTTATCGCCGTAACAATAATCAGACATTTTTCTTATTCCAAATTCTGCTAGCATTGCAAACTGACCTGGCGATGGAGTTCCTTTTCCTGAGGCCCAGCCTTTTTCTTCTCTCACGCTGTATGGGTTAAGGTCGTATTTTATTTTCCACAAGTCATTAATTACTGCAGGACTAATATCATATTCTTTCAAATAGTTTATCTTATCTGGGTTAGCTTTAGATTTTTGAAAGGCTTGAATTTGTAAAATAAAATTATTTATGCCTAAATAAATAACTTCTTTTGAACTATCGGGCAGTTGGCGCATAATGCCAAATGATACTGGAGTGTTGTAGCCTCCTGAAACTAAACTCAAGGTAAAAGAATACCGAGCTTGGCGAACTTCAGGGTCATAGTCTTTTTTAGGAACTAGAATTTGCGATGTTACGGCAAAATTAAGTCCAATAAGAATAGCTATAATAAGAGTTTTTTTCATGGCTTTGTATGTAAGTAGAAAAAAGGGTGTCAAAAAATTTAACCTTAGAGCGATTGCGAAGAATCACTATGTTTATCGGGATATCGAAGCAATTTCGTGATTTTAAGATAGAGATTGTTTCGTCGTCCCTCCTCGCAAAGACTCTATAGTATGGTTTTTTTGGACTCTTTATAATATTATTTGAACAATATACTAAAATCGCTATCAGGAGCCATTTCGTAAGGCTCAACACCATATTTGAAAATACGTAATGGTAATTTGCCAATGTAGCCATAATTCTCACCTTGTACATCAAACATACAGCCTTCGCGCAAACCAACAACGGTCATGTCTTTATTAACCTCTAAAAATTCCATAATTCTATCCTCGCGAGTTTCTCCGCCATGTCCATCCGGATTTTTATCCAAATAATGAGGATTAATCTGGAAAGGAATAAGGTTTAATGCATCAAAACCCATTGGGTCAATAATTGGCATGTCGTTGGTGGTTTTTATAGTAGGGCAAGCTAAATTCGACCCTGCACTCCAGCCAATAAATTTTGTGCCACCATTTACTTTTGCTCTAATAGCATCCGTAAGGTTATATTTATGAACAAGGTGTAACATTTGCCATGTGCTTCCGCCTCCAACAACAATAGCTTCCGCTTCTTCAACGGCTTTCACCGGATCGTCAAAATGGTGAATAGATACCACGTCGTGCCCAACTTCGTTAAAGCGAGATTTAACCTTTGCCTCATAATCGTCAAAAGAAACTGTTACTCCAGCATAGGGAATAAAAAGAGCTTTTACTGGGTCTTTGCCTAAAAAGTCGGCAATGTTTTGTTTTGGGTAATCCAAGTATGCTTCTCCAGCCATAGTTGAATTGCTTATTAAAAGTAAATTCATAATGATATAGTTTATTATTTATTTTATAATTTGAAATTCAATAGATATATCTTCCAAAGGCCAATCGCCCTCATCAACAGAAACATTTGCAATAGAGTCAATAACATTTAACCCTTCTATTACTTGCCCAAAAACTGTATGTTGCCCATCAAGATGAGGGCAGCCACCTTTTGTTTTGTATATTCCCTTATGTTCTGATGATATTTTTAAGCTATATTGTTGTTCGGCTCCGAGCAATTCTCCTTGGGTGTATTTGTCTCCCTGAATTATAAAAAATTCAAAAGGAACGCTCTTTTTTTTAGGATTGTTTTCGTATTCGCGCGCCATTGATAATGCTCCTTTTTTGTGGATATTTTCGCTGCGAAATTCTGATGGTAAAGTATAATTTCCCATTTTTATTTTTAAATCCTTTCGCTCACAATCATCAGAATCACCTCCTTGAATTACAAAATCTTTAACAACTCGGTAAAACACTGTGCCTTTATAAAAGTCGCTTTTTATTAAGCGTATAATGTTTGCTCGGTGCAATGGAGTGTTTTTGTATAGTCTTATTTTCATGTTCCCCTTTGGGGTTTTCATTAAAACAATGGTCTCTTTATTTTCTTTTCCATATTCCATTAAGAACGATTCTATATTTGCATCGGATAACGAAATGTTTTTCTTTTTTGTAAATGCTTTTTCTTTCTTAATTATAGAAGCTGTTTTCTTACTGTTTTTTGTAGAGGCAGGTTTTTCTACTGACACATTATTACATGCCACAAGAAGAATTATTGCTGTTAGCGAAAGATATTTAGTAATCAACAGTCCTGAATTTCTCATCTTCTTTGTTGTTAATAATACTAAGATAACTTTTATATCTACTTTTACTTACTTGTCCTTGTTCTACTGCTGTTTTTACCGCACATTTTGGTTCATGATTATGTATGCAATTATTGTATTGACATTCGGGCAACAATGCAAACATTTCTGGAAAATAGTGTCCTATTTCTTCATCTTTAATGTCAATTATACCAAAGCCTTTAACACCCGGAGTGTCAATAATATACCCACCATTGTCTAAACAATGCATTTCAGGAAATGTGGTTGTGTGTTTTCCCGACTCATGATGCTCTGAAATTTCAGTAGTTTTTAAGTTTAATCCGGGCTGAATAACATTCACCAAAGTAGATTTTCCAATTCCCGAATGACCTGCCATTACGGTTATTTTGTTCGATAAAATTTCGTTTACCGTAGAGATGCCAATGTTTTTGGTGGCAGAAATTTCAATACATTTATAACCAATTTGCTCATACATAAGTTTAAGTTCAGCTAACTCGTTCAGAACTTTAGGCGTATATAAATCTATTTTATTAAAAACGATGATGGCAGGAATTCGGTAGGCTTCGGCAGAAACTAAAAACCGATCAATAAATTCCGGGTATGTTTTGGGGTAAGCTAAGGTAACCATTAACAACGCTTGATCAACATTGGCTGCCAAAACGTGTGCTTGTTTCGACAGGTTAATAGATTTCCGAATAATGTAATTTTTTCTATTATGTCTTTTTGAAATTACCCCTTGGTTTGTTTGTTTATCAAGTGTAAACTCAACATTATCGCCAACAGCTAATGGGCTAGTTGTTTTAATACCTTTTGTACGAAATTTACCGCGAATTTTGCAATCTATTATTTCGTTGTTTGCTGTGCGCACATGGTACCAGCTGCCGGTCGTTTTTATTACAATTCCTTTTTCCAAATTCTTATATATTGAACAACAAACTTACATGAATTATACTATACTTACAAGCTATTAACTAGCATGTTCAAAGAAGGCGTTTTTACATGGCTATTAAGCCAATTTTGATGGCAAAGTTTAGGCGATGTTTGACGCTTCTACTTTAACGGAAATTAAATTAATTGAGTATATTACGTTTCCAAATTATATGAGTATCGGATTATAGTCATAGTTCTGTTTTAGAATTTGATATTTGAGAAAGAATGTGAAGGGAACTGAAATAGGAAAAATATACCAGTAATTATTTAAAACAACGATATGATTAAAGCCGTAATTTTTGATATGGATGGCTTATTAATTGACTCTGAGCCACTATGGCGTAAAGCCGAAATAGAAGTGTTTGCAAAGTGTGGAATATGAAAAACAACCAACTCATAATATATCAAACCGAAGATGGTAAAGTCAAAATTGAAACCCATTTTGAGAACGAGACTGTATGGTTAAATAAACCAAATAGCGGAACTATTTCAAAAATCTCGTTCTACTATTAATGTGCACTTTATTTGAAGAAAAAAGCCAAATCAAATAAAAATCGAATCGATGGATAAACCAGAATTATCAAAATCAGACAGTAAATTATTTGGTAGAATTGCCTAATTACTTTCAGATGCAAGAAAATTTGTGGTTGTTAGTGTGAATAAAGCAATTGTTATAACTTATTATGAAGTAGGTAGGCTGATAGTTGAAGATGAACAGAAAGGAAAAGAACGTGCAGAATATGGCAAGTCTGTTTTAAAGGAGCTGTCAATAAAACTTACTAACCTGAATAAATCATGCCTTTAGTTTGATGTAGCTGTAAAGCCTGTTCCGATCATTCACGGAAGCGTCGGAATCCGTAGATATATCTTTATATTTACTCACACTAATTATTATTTTATAAATGTTCGTGAACTAAAGTTTCAAGGGTTTCGCAACAGCCTGTTCCGAACTCGCTTCGGAAAAACAGATGCATTGAAATAAATGCACTTGGAAACTTTTTCAAAAATAAATTTCTTAACAAACGCAATCTTATAGTATAATAATAAATATGTTAATTGCTTTTTGAAAAAGTTTCCCGATGGAAAATTGGGACCGGTCATGAATTATTCAGGCTATTGCGCCGTGCAAGTCCATAAGGTGGGGATTTTTTTTTTCAGGCGTATTGAAAAGATGAAACACCTTTG
>JAUXEM010000010.1 GCA_030620515.1 Salinivirgaceae bacterium | reverse complement strand
TGTAAATTCTTTTCTGTCTTTTCGTGATAAGCACCCTGTGAGTGTTTAATGGTTGCTTCTTTCAAATAGTTTTTATCAAATAATACAGGCTTTTCATCTTCGGTAAACAATTCTGAAATTTTTAAATGCTCAGGAAGGGCTTCAACCTTAATTTCTTTTCTCATGAATTTTTCAATAGCCGTTTGGTATTCCATTTCAGCTTCATTCACAAAAGTAATGGCAGTACCCTCTTTGTCAGCTCGGCCTGTTCGTCCTATTCTGTGTATATAATCGCCTGGCACATTGGGTGTGTCAAAGTTTATAACATGGCTAACATTTGCAAAATCTAAACCACGACCAGCTATATCTGTTGCAATTAGCACACGGTTTTCGCCCGATTCAAATCGTTTAATAGCATTTATACGAGTATTTTGAGCTTTATTGGAGTGTATTACAGTAATATCACCCGGAAATCTCATGCCAATAGTTACATGTAAACGGTCAGCCAATTTTTTATTACCTACAAAAACAAGAATCTTTTGCATGTCATCTCGTTCCTTAAGAAAAAGTTCAAGCAAATTAACTTTTGTATTAAAGTTGGGTAAATGATAAACTATTTGCTCTATTTTCTCCAAAGGACTACCACGTTCCACAATTTCAATTTTCAGTGGTTCGTAAAAGAAATCGTTTATTAATTCTTCAACATCGGCTGAAAGCGTTGCTGAAAACATTAGATTTTGTCGTCGCTGAGGTAGTAACTCAAGAACATTTATAAGCTGATGCCTAAATCCAAGATTTAGCATTTCATCTACTTCATCAATAACAACCTGATATACCGTTTTTATGCGAAGTACTCCTGTCATAACCAAATCAATTAACCTACCAGGTGTAGCTACCAAAATATCTATACCATTATAAACATTCTGACCTTGAGTTTTAATATTTGTTCCTCCGTAAACACCACCGAATCGCAAATCCATATATTTGGCTAGCTTTTCAATTTCTGCTACAGTTTGAATCACAAGTTCGCGCGTAGGTACCATAATCAAGATACGAGGATGCTTTTTCTCAGAGTATTTTAACTGTCTGAGTATTGGCATTAGGTAGGCAAATGTTTTTCCAGTACCAGTTTGTGCAATGCCAATTACATCTTTGCCACTCATTATTGCCGGAAAAGCCTGAACCTGAATCGGTGTAGGTTGTATAAAGCCAATATCGTCAATGGCATTTAATAAAGGCGTATTTAAATTTAATTCTTCGAAAGTCACAATTATATATTTTTTGCAAAGGTAATTAATACATTCATTTACCATTCCATTAATTGCATCATTCTTTCAAATTCGCTTTATAAAGGTGCTTTAACTGATATTTCTTTTTTGAATAGGTGTGAATAGAAACTAATTCTTTAGCATGACGCATCATAGTGTCCATATTCCATTTTCTTTTAACAACGTGTTTTGTATGTTGCATGCAAGTGGTCGATCGGCATTAATTAGATGAAATATTCAGGCTACTAGCAGCTAAATTTTGTCTTATTATTTTGTACTCAATATCTAATAGTCTTCCTACTGAAATAAATCTTTTAGTTTTTTTGCATATCTACGACTAATAATAATGGGCTCTTCAACGCCTTTTAGTTTTGCTTGGTACGAATAGTTAAACCATTTCTCAACCTCTACAATAAATTCAGTATTAATTATTGAATTCCGGTGCACACGGCAAAAGAAGTTATCCGGAAGCCGCTCTTCCCATTCTTTCATGGTTTTTGTAATAAGACCTTTTGTTCCTTCTGAGGTAACTACCATAGTATAATCGCCCTCTGCCTGAATATGTACAATTGTATTAACTTTCAAAAATTGCACTTTGTTGCCTAGCGTTGTAAACAGCCGATCGTTATATTGCAGTTTAGGATATACTTTTATTGATGTAGGTTCATTAAGTTCTATTCTTTCAATCGATTTTTTAAGGCGGTCTTTATTTACGGGTTTCATTAAATAGTCGAGCGCATTTATTTCAAAAGCGCGTAGTGCAAATTCATCATAAGCCGTAACAAAAATCACTTTACCCGGAAAATCTACTTGTTCTACTAGGTCGAACCCACTTTGACCAGGCATTTGTATATCTAAAAAAACAATATCGGGTTTAAGTTCTTCTATTGCTTTCAAAGCAGATGGAACATCCTCAGCCTCTCCAACAACCTCAACTTGGTTTAATTCTATTAGCATGTTAGTTAGGTCTTTACGAGCTAACCTTTCATCGTCAACAACTAGTGCCTTGTATTTTTTATTAGCCATGTAAATACTCCTCTTTAATTTCTATTCTGATGCAAATATTTTTTTCGTCTTTAAGTACTTCAAAACGGTATCCATTTTGGTATGCATTTTTAAGGCGTTTCTCTACATTTTTAAGTCCGGTACCAGTACCTCCCGAATGTTTTTCATCGCCATTTGGGTCAATCCATTTGCCTGAGTTGCATATTTCAAGCATTAAACCAACGCCGGTTTTTTGTGCGCTAACACTAATTTTAAGAGGCATGGTACTAGTTTTCATTCCATACTTTACCGCATTCTCAATTAATGGGTGAAGCAAAAAGCTAAGTATTTGAACATTACGAACATTATCGTCAATATTATATTTAATTTCAAGTTTCTCCTCAAATCGCTTTTTCTCTATAGAGAAATAATGTTTTACAGCCTCTAGTTCATTTAATAAAGTTACAAAGGTTGTGTCTTTATGCAGCAACGAATAACGCAAAAATTCTGCTAGCTCTGTAATCATTTCTTTTGCATGGGCTTGATTCTCATCTACTAAAGCACGAATAGAATTTAATGAATTGAATAAAAAATGTGGGTTTAACTGATAACGAAGCATCTCCATTTGAGCCTTTTGTGCCATTGCTTCAGCATCTTTTGAGCGAAGCTTTTCTTTTTGCCAATCCATTGCATATTTTAATGCAAAGTAAAGCGAACTCCACCCTGCCAATAGTATCATGTGTAGGTACTGGGTTTTAACAAACCAAAAAAAGTTAAGTCTCTTTTTTAATATTGCAATACCCTCTTCACCCCAAAAATAGTGACTTACGTACAAATCAACAAAATGCAAAACACCGGCAGTTACAAGAGTAGCTATAAATATAAGTACGGGTATATAAATTAGTTTCTCATTATTTTTGTAGTAATAACGATATGCATACCTTAAACCTACAGTACATAAAAATGCAATAACATATGTAAGCATGTATAGTAAAAACGAATCTAGTTGAAATCCTTTTTTACTGTTCATATGCAATATAAATGTATATAGAATAAAATACACTCCCCAACCACCAATTTGAAGTATCCAGAAAAGTTTATTTGAATTTAGTTTTTGCATAGCAGTTTAATTTTACTGCAATATTAAGGTATTAATTAATACGAAGAAACAGAAAAAAGATAAGCGGTTAAATAAGTCGTTAAAAGGTTAAGCCAGTAAAGCCATAGATAGTGAGGGCTTAAGAGAGCTTATGATCTAGTTGTTGTGTACAATTTAATAGTTATTGTTATATATAGGTTAAGCATAACTGCTTAGTACACTGTTTTATGTGAAGCGCTTATCCAATTATAAATTCTGTCTGCTATATTCTGTCATTCCAAAATTTACCACTTATCGGATAATTTAACCGCTTATCGGAAATCACTTTCATGGTGTATAAAGTATTCAGAGATTTGTTATAGAATATTAATTAATACCAATTTGTTATGAATGCACTTGTTATTATATTATTAAGCTTAGGTTTTACAGCCGGAATACTATTAAGCACTATGGACAAAATGGAAAGTGCTAGTAATGATGTTAAAATTGAAAAGAAAGAAATTATTTGTATTGATATAGATGATAATTTTTTAGATAAAAAAGCATGTGATTCTATATTTCCAACTTTATAAAAGAACTTAGTTAGTCTCAGCAATAAAACTCCACTAATTTCGTTATTCTTGCATCTCAATCAGTCATTTGCAAAAGTAAACTCCTGATTTTCAATGCGTCGAAAGCCTCATTATTGTAGCTTTCTTATCTGAGACTGAGTTTTCTTGCAAACACTAGTTATGAGTTAACCCTTAATTACCATATTATAATAAATCCTTAAAACCATTTCTATAACAAATTATAAAGCTCAGCAATTTTTGTTGGGCTTTTTTGTAACGTTTTATTTTTTTATGACTCTTTATTTTAGCAGTAGTTTAAATTTTATAAACCGTTTGTCGGAAGAATTAACCGCTTATAGAATACTACTTTATTTTGGGAGTAACATACCTGAACTTTGTATGTATAAATCAAAAAACTGAAGCTATGAATACGAAAAAAAATTATTTCTCAGCTTGTTTACTTATGGTATTTATATTGCTACTATGTGTAAATTCAACCTATTCTAGAGTTATTGAGTTCGAAGATGCACAAAAGCAAGAATACTTCGAGGCAATTAATACAGGCGATATTGAAAAAGTGAAGATGTACCTTTCAAATCATCCCAATTTGCTTGAAGAAACAAACGAACAAGGGTTTTCTCCTTTATTATTTGCAGCAAATGCAGATCAAACTGAAATTGCAAAATACCTTGTAAAAAAGGGTGCTAATATTCATTTCAAAAATGCACAAGGGTATCAGGCAATACACCTTGCTGCCAAAAATGGAAATATTGACCTAGTTAAATTGCTGATTGAAAAGGGTGTTTCGGTGAATGAAAAAGTTGCTGATGGCACTATGCCTATAAATTTTGCTGCATGGAGTGGTGATTTTGAAACGGCTGTTTATTTAGAAAAGAATGGTGCAGATTATATGGCAATAGTAAGCAATAATGCTAGCTTGCTAATGTGGAGTGCTTTAGGTGGAAATACCGCTATTTACGATAGGTATGAGGAGAAAGGAGTTTCACGTGATGTTAGAGACAATGATGGCGATGGGCCACTTCATTGGGCTGCAAGTGGAGAAAGTACACAAATGGTAAAGCATTTGGTAAACAAAAAGAAATACGACATTAATGAAAAGAACAATAAAGGTGCAACTCCATTGCAAATTGGATTAGAATGGGGAAAACTTAATACAAGCAAAGCATTTTTTGAGTTAGGAATAAGCCCTGATACTAAAAATAGCACTGGTGGAAATTGCTTACATTCTGCTGCACGAACAGGAAATGCGGAATTAATAGAATATTTAATTGAAAAAGAATGTGATATTAATGCACACAATTCTAATGGCGCTACTCCTATAAACGATGCTGCTTCATCGGGAAATTTACGAGCCGTGGAGTTAATGGTAAGGAATGGTGCAAAAGTTAATCCAAAAGATTGTTTGGCAGAAGGTTGTAATAAGGTAGATGGTTCACCATTGCATAATAGTGTTTGGCGTAACCCCGAAATAGTAAAATACCTTATTAAACAGGGAGCTAATGTAAATGCTCTAAATGCCGATAAGCAAACGCCTTTACATATTTCCACTTTTGGCAGATGCATTGATTGCGTAAGGGCTTTGGTTGATGGAGGCGCTGATTTAAACAAGCAAGATAAATATGGAAAAACACCATTACATCATGCCATAAAACGTGAAAAAAAAGAAATTGCTAACTATTTAGTTAACCAAAAAGTTGATATTTCACTTAAAGATAAAACTGGAAAAACAGTTGTTCATTTAGCAGCCATATGTGGTTTTTGCGATGTAATAGATAAACTAATTGAAAATGGTGGCGATGTAAAAGCAAAAGATAATTTGGGAAATACTCCATTATATTATGCGAATTATTATGGAAATTTAAATACTGCCAAGAAACTTCTTGCAGCTGGTGCTCCAGAACAGGTATTTAATATGCCCAATTATTGTCATAAAGAGGTTAAAAATGGAGAAGCTACTGTGTGGTATTTGAATCATAGCGGATGGGCTGTTAAAACTCAGAATAATTTATTAGTTTTCGATTATTGGCAACCAAATGCTGCACCCGATAAGCCTTGCGTAAACAATGGTTATATATGTGCTGAAGAAATGAAAGATCAAAAAGTTACTGTTTTTGTATCGCATAATCATAGCGACCATTACGACAAGTCAATTTTTGATTGGAAAAATAATGTGGAAGACATTACCTATGTTATGGGCTTTAACGACGAAATAGAAACGGAATACACTTACATTAAGCCTCAGGAAACACAAAAAGTTGGCAATATTAAAGTAACACCTATAAAATCGACCGATGCTGGCGAAGGATTTTTAGTTGAGGTAGATGGTGTAACTATTTATCACCCAGGCGACCATGCCAACGATAACAGAAATAACCCAGTAGCCCATAATAGTGAAATAGACTTTTTAGCACAAACTTACAGTAATATTGATATAGCTTTTTTCCCAATCTCAGGTTGTAGTTTTAGAGATAAAGTTGCTTTAAAGCAAGGAGTAAAATATACTGTAGAAAAACTAAATCCAAATATTGCTCTCCCAATGCATGCTAGTACTCGCGAAGATATCGTATTTCCTGAATTTGCCAAAGAGGCAAATGAATATACTGAGGTAACGGAATTTATATCATCTATAAATTATAAAGGCGATAGATATTTTTATTCCCCAAAAAATGAAACAACACAAAAATAAAACTTAAAGCACACTTTTCAACCCTTAAAACCATATTGAATTATAAGTTGAAGTTGCCCGGCCTACCAGCTGGGTTTTCTTTTGCAATACTAAAAATAGTAATTCATAGCATGGTTTTAGTCGTCTTTAATGGCATAACAAAAGTTTTAATGGTTCTATTGATTATATTTATAATATATAATATACTTTAGCCCATCTAAAAATAAGCATGAAACGACTAGAATATTGTATCGCTTTAATTCTAATTATATTGTCTTTAAGCATTGCAGCTCAAGATAATACTATATATAAAATTAGACGCAAAACACCTGAACTAGGTTCAAAATTATCACCTATGTGTAAGGTAATAGTTAAGAAAGCAAACCCGGTTTTAGAAACTAATCCTGATCCTTTGTTTTTACGCTTTAACAAAACTATGAGCCTGTTTAGTAAGTCTGCTTATAAAACAATAGATACAGCCACTAATATTAGTGGGGTACCCCTGCGTATTTATTTCCCTAAAAAGAGTAAAAAAGACGATAGTATCCCAGTACTTATTTTATTCCATGGCGGAGCCTTTATTTTTGGAAGTATTGAAACCTACCATTTGTTGGCAAATAAACTTTGCATAAAAACAGGCTGTATTGTAGTTGTACCTGATTATAGACTGGCGCCCGAATATCCATATCCGGCTGCATTAAACGATTGTTACGAAACGTTGTTATGGGTAAATGAAAATATAGATTCTTTTGGTGGAGATAAAAATAGTATAGGTTTAATTGGGGATAGTGCAGGAGGTAATCTTGTTGCTGCATCTATCTTAAAAAGCTACAATGAAGATGGACCCAAAATAAATTTGATGGTATTATACTATCCTAATACTACTATGGTTGATACTGTTTATGCATCGCGTAAATATTTTATGGGTAGTTGCGGACCGCATTATATGTTAAGCGAAACATTACTACGAAAAGTAAAAAAGCAATATTTAACAGAAACTAATGTAGCACACCCATATGTGTCACCACTTTTAACAAGCTCTGCTAATAATTTCCCACCAACACTATTAATTACCGCCCAATGCGACCCTTTGCGAGACGAGGGAGAGCTGTTTGGAAAAAAATTAGAGGAAGCAGGAGTAGCTGTTACTACTATTCAGTATAAAAGCATGATTCATGGGTTTATATCTTTTTATCCTATTTTGTCAAAAGGTAAAAAGGCTCTACGTAAAACGTCGAAGTACACCAATAACATATTCTTAAAAAATTAGCGAAGAGGCCTTTTAAAGAACCAAAAGAATAAAATACTTCTCTTTAAGACATGAATACAAACTTTAAATCAAAAATATTTTTCTTCTTTTAAAATCTCTTTGTCATTTTGTTTAACTTTACAGATATTTATTGAAACCTTGAAAAGGTATTTTCGTAAATTAATCAAGTTGTCTTACTCAATTATAAAATAGATGGAAATAAAAGGAACTGCTATAAAATCAATAATTGAATATGTGCAAGATGTTCATTCTGATAAGTTTCTTGATTGGTTTAATTCTTTGTCAGACGAAGCGAAAAATGTAGTGAATTGTGTAGTTACATCAGGCTGGTATGAAATGCAGCATGGAGTAGTTGAGACAACCCAAAAAATAGGAGCTTTACTTTTTAATAATGACTTTAACAAGGCTGCTGTGGAATCTGGTAGGTACAGTGCTGAGCTTGCTTTACACGGAATTTATAAATTATATGTTAAAGTAAGTAAGCCAGGACATATTATTGAACGTGCAAGTAGAATATTACCGGCTTATTATCGTCCATCGTATATGGAAACAAGTGAAAGAACTCCGAACACGGTTAAGCTAATAATGAGTGATTTTGATGAACCTAGCGATATAGTTGAATACAGAATTATTGGATGGATTGAAAAGGCTTTAGAAATATCAGGCTGTAAAGGAGTAAATGTTGAAATAATTGAATCAATGTCTAAAGGTAGCACCAAAACTGTTTTTCTTTGTTCTTGGAATTAGAAATTAAAAACGATATATAAGTTAAGGAGTTTGATATCATCGGATTCCTTTTTTTATGCAAACACGTATAAGTATTGTGTTGGATATAAAGCTAAATGATAAAGCTTAACACATTCTGAAATAAATATTAGCAAGCCTAAAAAAAACTGTCACGAATAAGGCAGTATCTTAATTCGGCTAAAGATTTATAATTATTGCTATTTTATTTTTGCAATAGCATCAATATAAGCCTCCACACTCGATGTTAGTATATTTGTACTACCTGAAAAACCATGATAAACGTTTCCTGCATTTTTTACTTGTACATGAACTTTACCAACATCGTTACTTCCTCGGGTAATTGCTTGAATTAAAAATTCCTCTAAGTGAATATTTTTTTTCACTACACTTTTTACAGCATTAAATGATGCATCTACAGGACCATTTCCTGAAGCTGTAGCAGACTTTATTTCGCCATTTAATTCTAGTCTAACAGTAGCCATTGTTTCAGGAGCTGTACCAGTTGACACATGCAAGTAGTCAAGCTTTAATGAACGACCGTTTCCCTTTCCTTTGTAAACTAAAAACTCTAAATCATTATCGTTTATTTGTTTTTTCTTGTCGGCAAGCTCCAAAAATCTAGTATAAATATCATCTAAATCTCCGTTTACTGTATATCCAATTAAATCTAATCTATGTTTTAAGGCTGCTCTACCACTGCGAGCAGTTAAAATTATTTCCGATTCTTTTACACCAACATCCTTAGGGTCAATTATTTCATAGTTTTCGCGATTCTTAATTACTCCATCTTGATGAATACCCGAAGAGTGGGCAAACGCATTTTTACCAACAATTGCTTTGTTCGGCTGAATAGGCATATTCATTAAAGTAGAAACTAACCTACTGGTTTTCATAAGCTTTTTAGGCTTAATGGAAGTGGTTAGGTTTAAATCTTTATGACTCTCTAATATCATAACCACCTCTTCAAGCGAAGTGTTACCAGCGCGTTCCCCAATACCATTTAAAGTAACTTCCACTTGGCGTGCACCATTTAATATACCCGAAATAGTATTTGCTGTTGCCATTCCCAAATCATTATGGCAATGAGTAGCTAAAATTGCTTTATCAATATTGGGGACATTATTCATTAGGAATTTTATTTTTTCACCAAACATTCCAGGTAAGCAATAACCAGTAGTATCAGGAATATTAATAACTGATGCTCCTGCTTTTATTACAGCTTCAGTAACTTTCGCTAAGAATTCATTATCACTACGCCCGGCATCCTCGGCATAGAACTCAACATCTTCAACAAATGTGCGAGCGTATATCACAGCTTCAACAGCTCGTCGAATAATATCGTCTTCAGTAGTTTTTAGCTTATGATGTATATGGTAGAACGATGTTCCAATACCTGTATGAATTCGACCACGCTTAGCATATTTCAGAGCTTCAGCGGCAACTTCAATATCCTTTTTTACAGCACGTGTTAAAGCACAAATTATTGGGCTTGTAACGGCTTTTGATATTTCAACAACTGAATTGAAATCGCCAGGACTAGATATAGGAAAGCCAGCTTCAATAACATCAACACCTAATTCTTCAAGAGCTTTGGCTACTTCAATTTTCTCAATTGTATTTAATTGACATCCTGGAACCTGTTCTCCATCGCGCAAAGTTGTGTCAAAAACGAATATTTTATCTTTAGACATTTTCAAAAAATTTAGGGTGAATTTCTATTTAGTGCTTGCAAGAAAACTCAGTCTCTGAATAAGAAAGCTTAATTTTTAAGGCTTGCGAAGATGATAAATTGGGAGTTTACTTTCGTAAATATCCAATTTGGGAGCAAGCGTAACCTGCCTGACGGTAAGGCAGGCGAAAAAAATTGAGTTTTCTTGTAAAGACTATTTAAGCAATAATAAAGCAACAATGCTTATAAAAGATATTCTGCTATATCATCATTATCAAAAGATACTTTTAGTTTATTTATTTGCTCCGTAGAGGTTTTCTTAGTAAAACTTACTGGTATAAGTTTATTAAGATCATTTGAAATCGAAATATTATGTTCTTTTAACAAATTAACCAGATCGTTTGCTAACGATTTGTCTTTTTTAAGTGAGTATTGCAATGTCTCAAGTAGAGAGTTAATACTTGCACGAGAAAGCTGTTCATTACTCATATTAATAGTATTTGCTATCATAAGTTATAGAATTTAATTAGTATGTTTATTTAAAATTATACCTTTATTATTTACGGTATAAATGTAATTAGTGGTGGTTTCTTATAAAAATCATTATATTTTTCCTCTACGCCTGTCAAATTGAAAGTAAATAGAATTTCTGGTTGATAACCAGCAAGTTAATTTTTTTAATAAAGATTATTATACAATGGCCAGACAACAAACAGATCATCTATTTAAGTTAATAAAATCGCTTACTAAAGCGGAAAAAAGAAACTTTAAATTGTATGTTAACAGAATAGGAGATAGGGAGAATATTAAATTTTTATCGTTATTTGAAGCTATTGAAAAGCAAGTAATATATAATGAACAGGAGATAATATTAAAAACACCTTCGATTAAACCTTCTCAGCTTTCGAACTTGAAAGCAAATTTGAGTAAAAATTTACTTACTAGTTTAAGGCTTATGGCCCAACAAACAGATGTAGACATTATGCTGCGGCAGCAGCTTGATTATGCAAAAATCCTATATAATAAGGCTCTATATCAACAAAGTCTAATAACATTGAATAAAGCTAAACTGCAAGCTCGAAAAGTTCATCGTGAAATTCTTTACTTTGAAATGGTAGAATTTGAAAAGCTTATAGAGTCGCAATATATTACAAGAAGTATTGAAAGCAGGGCTGATGAGTTAACGCTTGAGTCTGATGCTTTAAATATTAGCATATCTCTTTCGGCATCTTTATCCAATTTAGCTATTCGCCTTTATGGTTTTTATATCAAAAATGGGCACATCCGAAACGAAGAAGATCAAATTGTTCTAACTAACTTCTTTCATAGATACATGCCCTCGTTTGAGGTCGATAAATTGAGATTCTACGAAAAGATTTATTTGTACCAATCGCATGTGTGGTATTACTTAATACTACAAGATTTTACAATGGTTTACCGGTATTCTAGTAAATGGGTAGAACTTTTTAATGATAATCCGGAAGCTATAAGGAACCAGTCTGATCTATATATAAAAGGTATTAATAATATGCTTGATGGACTTTACTTTTCACAGGACTATGTTAGGTTTGAAAAAACACTCCAAAAGCTTAAAGAAATTAGAGATGAGGGCAATATTCTTATGTCTAAAAATGTTGAGCTATTGCTTTATCAACATTACTATACACATTCAATTAATTGGCATTTTATGGAAGGGAGGTTTACTAAAGGCACTGAATTGGTTGGTGAAATTGTAAAATTTCTTGATGAAAATGAAATATATCTCGATAATCATGTAGTACTGGTTTTTTACTATAAAATAGCTTGTTTGTATTTTGGAAGCGGAGACAATAGAAATACAATAAAATATTTGAATTTGGTAATAAACTTTAAAGATGTTGAGCTTAGGGGAGATATTCAGTGTTTTGCTCGAATATTGAATTTAATTGCACATTTTGAAATGAAGAACTTTGATTTAATTGAGTATTTAGTAAAAACAACATATCGCTTTCTCTCTAAAATGGAAGATTTACATAGAACCCAGAAGGAGTTGATTTTTTTCCTACGTAGACTACCTAACACACCGCCTGAGGATTTAAATGAGGCTTTTAAAGTATTGCTTAAAGAGCTAAAGAAATTAGCTCGTGAACCATATGAAAAAAGACCATTCTTATATTTAGATATTATATCGTGGCTTGAAAGTAAGATAAGCGGAATTCCGGTACAAGAAGTAATTAGGACAAAACGCTTAAAAGGAAGTTTCGAGGCATAAAAAAAACCGCTACTTAAAAGCAGCGGTTCCTATATATCTGTATTTTTCTTTCCTAATAGAAAGTCGATCTGTTATCATTTATATCAGAAGCTTCTTTTATAGCATTGTATACTTCATATCTAACTCTTGACGAAATAGATGTTGAAAGAAAACTTCTTTCTCTATTAAAATCGATGTTTTCAGCAGGTTCAACTACATTTTTTACTTGAACCAAATATACACCTCTATTACCTTCAACTGGGTTCGAAATCTGTTCTTTTGGTAAAGAAGCAATAACTCCTTGTACTTCTGGCTCAAATCCTAATCCTGGAATTTGGTAAGCCGAGAAATCAGCATTTACACTTTCTCTAACATCTGTTGATAGAGCATTGGCAACAGTTTGTAAAGTTGCTGCTCCACTCTTAGCAGCTTCAATTTTAGATACTAAATATTCTGCTTTCTTTAGTTTTTTAATTTCTCTTTCAATATCAACTTTTACGTTTTCAAGAGGAGCAGTTCCTTCTTCGTATAATTTTTTAATTGCAGCAACTACATAAACGTCACCAAATTCGAATATTTCAGAAACATCACCTTCAGCAACTTTAAATGCCCAACGTATCATTGGTCTAGGGCTTTCCAAATTAGCTACTTGCTTATCGTTTTTGCCAAATTTAGCATAACGAGGATTTAGCTTCTTTTTTTCGGCGGCATCCATAAACTCATCGTAAGTTCTGTTTGAACCACCAAATTTACTTGCTGCTGCATAAGTGTTTTGAAAAGTTTTTGAACTAGCTTCAATATGACGAGTTAAAATAGCCACTTGTACTTTTTCAGTTGTAGCTGCTTGATTTAAAACTTCAATTACATGAATTCCAAACTGAGACTGTACGCTTACAATATCTCCTTTTTGTCCTAAAAAACACGCATCATTAAAAGGCTTAACCATTGCACCTTCAGTAAACCAACCTAAGCTACCACCTTCTTGTGCCGAACCATCGGCAGAAAACTTTTTTGCTAATTCAGCAAAATTACCACCATTTTCAACTACATTTAGCAAACTATCACCTAAAGCTACAGCAGCTTCCATCCCAATTTGGTCTGGGCTAATTAAAATATGGCGAGCTTCAACTGAATCTGGTATATTTGCAGTGTTAACCACTTTTGCAATTTTGTATGCATTTTCTTCTTTGTATGGTCCTACTATAGTTCCATTTTCAGCTTCAAAAATTGATGCAATTAAAATTGGTAATTCTTCTTTGCTAAAATATTTACCGTCGAATTTAGCATCTGAATTTAAGTTTATAAACTGTTCAAAGTTTTCAATAGTTTTAAATTCAGGAATTAATTCTGCAACTAATTTCCTTGTCTGTGCATCATCTTCTTGCGAAGCAATTACCGGAAAAGTAACGTAATTAATTTCGCACTCTTCGTCTTGTTCATATTTTGATGAATTCTTATTATAGTACTTAGCTACTTCGGCTTCAGTAAACGAAATTACACTGTCAGCAACTGTGTTATAAGGAACAACAATATAATCGAAATTAATTTTTGTGTTCTTTTTTATTGTTTCGCTTTTTGCTTGTGCACTTGTTATAAATAAACCCTTTTGAATAAGAGTATTATATTTTGTGTTTAATTGTTCTTGTGCCAAGCCTTTTTCAAACGATGTCCATAAACTAAGGTTGGCTCCTGAAGGATCAAGTTCAAGGCTTTTTAGAAATTGGATAACTAAATTTCTATCAAACTGGCTTGTTTCTTGGTTTATAAAAATTGGGATTTGCATTATCTGTGGGTGAATATTATTACCCTGTACCATATCAAATAATTCATCGCCTGAAACTTGAACTCCTAATTCGTCGAATTCGTCTAACATAACGTATTCTCTGATTACTTGTTCCCAAGTTTGCTCTTGTACATTTTGCATTGTTGCTTGGTCAAGAGAGCTTTCACCATAATTTCTTTTATAATTCTCAACGTTTTCGTCTATTTTCTGCTGAAAATTTTGAATAGACACCGATGTGCCGGCTATTTCAGCCACATCAGTTCTTGATGCTCCAAACATGGAACCTCCAGCTTTTAGTAAATCTCCAAGTATAAATGCTATAAGAGCCATCCCTATCACTATTGATACTAATAGTCCTGCGTTGTTTCGAATTTTCTGTAATGTTGCCATTTTCGATAATATCTATTAATTAATCATTATTTTTCAGGCTACGAATATAATAAAATTTATAAAATGTCCTTGCTATTATTTCATTAAATATACTTTATGTAATAACCAACAAATCAAAGAGATAGAATATAAGGGGTTTTTTTTTACTTTTATTGAAAAGGAAAGAATGAAATTACTTGGTTTTTAACTCGATTAGCTCAATTTTAGTGGTTGATGCTTTTAGTACGCTAAATGAGAATCCTTCAGTTTCCACAACGTCATTTATTTTTGGAATTGAACCATGGTAAGCTAAAATTAATCCAGCAATAGTTTCATATTCATCAGAAACTGGTAAGTCCAAATTATATTTCTCATTTATATCGTCAATCTCATATCTACCCGAAAATTGAAATTGTGTATTGCTAATTTTGTTGTTAATCAAAACTACTTTGTCATGCTCATCTTTAATGTCGCCAATAATTTCTTCAATTATATCTTCCATGGTAACAACACCAGCAGTTCCTCCAAATTCATCGACAACTAGTGCCATGCTTTTATGATTTTGAATAAACATGGCTAGTAGTTTATTTGCTGGCATAGTTTCTGGTACAATAGGAATCTTTCGAATCATAGATGTGATAGAGCTAGGCTTCTCAAATAACTTTATTGATTGGGTATAGCCAATTATATTATCAATAGAATCTTCGTAAACTAATATTTTTGAATGTCCGGTTTCAATAAATTTTTGTCTTAATTGTTCAACATTCTCAGTTATGGGAACAGCCACAATTTCAGTACGTGGCACAACACATTCTCGAAGCTTAACCTTTGAAAAATCTAGAGCGTTTTGAAAAATCTTAACATCATGATCTACCTCTCTGTATTTTTTACCCTCGTGTTGAGTTTCATTCACTAAATTATTTAAATCAGACCGGTTAAAAGATATTGAAGGTTCGTCGGGCAATTTAACTCTCATAAACAAATGAATAATCTTACCCGATAGAAAAATAGTAAAGTGAGCTATTGGATAAAATAAAATATAAAAAAAGTAAGTGGGGTATGCAAAGATTTTTAAGTTTCTATTTGGATTTATCTTGTAAAAGCTTTTTGGAAGAAACTCGGCGGCAAATAAGATGATAAGTGTTGATATAAAGGTTTGTATTAGTAAAATGGCCACTTTGTTTTGAGTGAAATGTATTATTGGCATTTCTAATACATGTGCCATTAATATACCGTAAATAACTAGAGCTATGTTATTCCCAATTAGCATAGTAGCTAAATATTGAGATGGGTTTTTTGTGAAAATCTCAATTATTTTTGAAGAGGCTACACCTTGCTTTTTGTCAAGTTCAATTCTTAACTTATTTGCAGAAATAAAAGCAATCTCCATTCCTGAGAAAAATGCGGAGAATAATAATGAAGCAGTAATTATGATTAGCATTTCCATGTGGTGCTAAAGTATAAATAAATCATAAAATGTATATGAACAGATATCCATAGAATCTAATTATTTTTTAAACGTTCTTTGCGCCGTGAAGTATAGAAAAATAGTGCGAGAAAAAAGAAAGCATAAAATGGGACAGCACTTTTAAACCCTGTTTGGTAAGTTTCATAAGTGGCTATTCCTATAGCCATAATAGCAGTAGTCAACCAAATATATTCGAGAACTATTTTTAATTGTTTCGATACCTTACTCATAATCACTAACATTTATAATGCCACGTCCATTTATAAGTTCCCAGCTCGAGAAATCTTGGTTCGATACAAAGCCATCTCCATAAATAATGCCATCAGTTGTGGTCATTGTTACAAATTTATCGGAAGATATCTTTTCAGTTTCTTGATGCCAAATTAAGTATTCGGTATTTAATTTTTCCCCTTTTTCGTTCACTGCCTCTACATCATATTTTGCTTCCCAAATTCCATCCGATTGCCAATAAATAGAATAGTTTGACTTTAGTGTTGAGGAAATGTTTCCAAATTCATCATAAAAAATAAGGTTCATTCCTTTTGGAAAATCAGTATATGATTTACCGTCTTCTTCAATATACCTATTTAGTATAGGAGCTGTCATAAGAACTTGCAATTTTCCATTTATGGTATATTTCATTTCAATATCTTTAGCCGATACAATTGCAGAATCTTGCTTTGCAGTAAGTTCCTGCACTTCTTTAATGTCGTTTTCGCAACTAGCAATAAAAACTAAAACCCCTATAATTATAGGGGTTTTATATATTAATTTAATAATATGTTGTATCGATAACTTCATTATAGTTTAACGAACTAGAATCTTACTTTAGTTGTTTCATTAATCCACCCACCAACAACATATTTATCTCCTTCTTTAGTTCCAATAGCCATAAACCATTCTTCGAAACCAGGATAGTATTTTTTGTAAGTTGAAATAAGTTCATTTGCTTGAGCAGCTATTGAACTATCAACTCTTTTAGCTTTAGCAAATTTATCAACAGCAATCCAAAAAACAGCATTATGTTCTACCGTTTCTTTACCAATTCCTTTTGATGCTGCATAAGCACGACCTATCATCAAATATGGTCTACCATCTTTAGGATTATATTTTAAGGCTTGTTTAGATAATTTGCGAACTTTTGGATAGTTAACTTGTGCCATGGCTAATGTTGACCATTCGTAAAAATATAAAGCTCTGGTTACACTATCTTCTTGTAGTTTAGTGGCTTCTTCGTAATAGCTTTCTGCTTTTGCATAATCTGCTTTTTTAAGGAAAAGACGTGCAAGGTTATGTGCAGCTTCAGCAGAAGGTTCTAATTTATTTAGTTGTTCTGCAGATTTTGCAAATATCTCTTTATCTGTACAATCGTATCTGTTAAGTAGTTTGGTTACTTTTTTAAGCCAATCTACATTATTGGCATTTTCATCGTATTTAGGTGCGAAAATACTTGCAAGTGCATCGCAATCAGCAGCCCCACTTTCCGAGAATAAAGCATCAACATTGGCTTGGGAGGTTACAATCTTTTCTAATTCTTTTGCAGCGTTTTTCCCTCCTTTACCGTCAAGACGAGATTTGTTATATCCAACAGCAGCTTCTAATGTACTCATAGAAAGAGTGTATGCTGTAATAACTTCAGTTGGTTCAATTTGCTCAGCTTTATATACAGCAACCGTAGCTTGCATAAATGTTGAAACTACAGCCGATTTTGTTTTTTTTGCACCAAGTTCACATGCTTTTTTCAATATTTCGTAAACCTCCAAAGCTTTTTCATCTTTGTAGTAGCTATAAAGATCAACCCCTTTATATCCTAAAACAGTACCTTCAGATCCGTAAAACTCAATACGCTTATCATAAATCATCATTAGCGTATCTATTAATGACTTTTTAGCTTCTGCATTTTTTTGCTTTGCTATCAAATTTTTATAGATTGTAGCACCTCTCAGGTAAGTATTCTTACTTGCTTTTGGACAGTTATTGTAAACTTTTCTCCATGGAATAACTGCATCTGGATAGTTTTTTTGTTTGTAAAACTCCGAGTAAAGAGAAATATTTTTTAAACACTCCATTCTAGATGCACTGTCTTTCCCATATTTTGGGTTTTCGTAGGGTTTGGCTTGCCCAAATGCACTACTCGCAGTTAAAACCGCAAAGAAAAAAATTAGTGCTGTAGTTTGTAAAAAAGTAGACTTCATATTTTAATTATATTTACGTTTTATAAACCAAATGTCTGACAAAGATAAGTTTAAACTAACAATCCCGTATGTTTCTTTTACTAAATATTTCTCGGTTGTTCCTCTTTGTCCTAATTCAAAGCTGACATTAAATGAGGTGTTGGTCCTCCTTAATGGTAAACCTACCCCAAAACTTATGCCATAATCATTAATTCGTTGATCATTTATAGTTATATGTGACTGGTTAAAATGACCCCCAAGTCTGTAATGCGTTCTTTTTAAGTAACTTGTCATGCTTTTGTAATCGGGAGTGTATTCCATTCCTGCGTGTATAGATAATTGATCATCCAAGTCCTTATCAAAGCTATCTAATTTAAGATTACTCCAGTTTTGGAATTTTATATCAGCTCCTACAATTAGCATATTTTTTTTTGTTAGAGTAAATCCAGCTCCTATTTTTTGAGGTAAAGTGATTTTACTTTTCTCATCTTCCCTTGTCATTGAACTCAATGTGTCAATTATTATAGCACCTACTACATCTTCAAGTATAATTTCACCATTTGATTGATTGTAAATTGTTCCAGCTAAAACATTGGATTTTTTATTCACTTTCATTTTATTAGAATAAGTTGCACCTAATGTTAAGTCCCAACTATTTTTTAATGGTATGGTATATTGTGCTCCATAATCAAATGTTAAACCATATAAGTTAGTATTTTCTTCATATTTTGTATTGTCAGCAGATCTGTCATCATGAAAAACTATGGTTCTAACACGATTTATTGCGCCAAAATTATAATTTAAACTAAGGCCTAAAGAAAAATCCTTTGTAACAGCAAAGGAGTTTGTCCAAAACAATTTATATGTTCCACCATCACCATAATAGTAAGTTTCTACCGATCCATTATAATCGTTGGATATATTTTCTTTAAGTAAATAATCAATTGATGACATTTTCAATACACCCAATCCAGTGTGCCAACGGCGAGCTGCTCTAAAGCCAAGTGCAAAATAATCTATATTAGCATCGGTTTTAAAATCACTAGCATCTGTGGTTTCTACTGTATTAAAACCACCGCTTAACCCTAACTCGTATATTACCGCATTACTGTCTAAAGCGCTATATGCAGCTGGGTTTAAAACATTAATATGTTGGCTTGTTCTTAATCCGATGCCAATGCCTCCCATTGATTGCGATTGTCCAAATCCTACTCGGTTTAAGTCACCAACACCATATTGAGAATACGGTGATCCAACTTGTGCACTTGCAAACAATGTTGTTAAAAGCAAAGCAGTTAATAATATTATGTTGTTTTTTCTATTCATTATAATATATTATGGTATTAAGTCCAATAGGAACCAAAAATGGTTTCGCAAATATGGCATATTTTATTTTTGTATCAAATAAATATGCATCTCCTCCTGTAATTATTGTCTTTAAATTAGGATATTGATTCTTATAACGAGAAATATACTCGTTTATTTCAAATAATATTCCATTTTGTACGCCAAACTGCATTGCTGTTTTAGTTGTATTACCTGTTAAATTAGGTTTGTTTGTAGGTTCCAATAAAGGAAGTTTTCCTGTAAAATTATGCAATGCCTTAAAGCGAAGTTCTTGTCCTGGTGAAATTGTTCCACCTTCATATATTTGTTTGTCGGATATAAAGTCGATAGTTATGGCAGTTCCAATATCGATTATTAAAACTGGTGTGTTTGGAAATATTGCAGTGGCTCCTACTGCTGCGGCAATTCTATCTTTACCTAATGTTTTGGGGGTTTTGTAATTTAATTGTATAGGTATTTTTGTTTTATACGTAAGTTCTATTAATGGTATTTTTGGAATGTGCTTTTGAATACTATCATGAGATACTCCACGAGTATCGCTATAAATGGCTTTTTCAATAGAATATTCACTAAGTATTTCTTTTAACAAGGTGGGTTTTAAGTCATCAAGATATTGATGATGCACCATCTCATTAAATTTAAAAATACTTAGTTTATATTGAGTGTTGCCTATATCAAGCACCAAATTCATTGGCAGAAAAGCTTATTGATTGATTAATTAGTTTTAACAGATGATTGAAAAATAAAATATTCAACACAACTTCATTTAATTCATTTTGAGTAAGTTTTATTGTGTAAATATATCTTCCTTCTCCAAGTGTCCAAATCCGTTCAAATTTATTCTTTTTAAATTGCATTTTATCATTAAAACACCATTCTCCATTACTGCTATCATCCCAGCCATATATACTAAATAATGTATTGGTTAATTCTGCAAGTAACTCTTGATTTAATAATTATGTATTAATAGGAAATTTTACATTTATATGACTACTGCCGACTATGTTGTCTTTATCATTAAAAACTCGAAATATAACCCGATCAAAAAGTTTTAATTCAACCCAAGGAAGTTGTTTTTGGTATTCCACCATTAATACTCCCTTTTCTTCATGACAATCAACTTCTTCAAAATCTTCTTCGAAAAAAAAAGTGGTTAAATCGAAAGTAAATAATTCGATAATATTATTTGGCTCAATAAATAAACCTTGATTATTCATGTTCGCTTTCTTATGGCAGCAAATGTAATAAAAAATTGTGATTAATAGTTTTTTTTAAGGTTATCGTCTTATTTAGAAAAACTGTGTAGTTCTATTTTACGAAGTTGCAAATAGCTCTGAAAGAGCGCATTCATTAACATAGGGCAACGCCCTATGCTATTAATGTAGAAAGGTTACCAGCATCTGAAAGGGCAGTAGCACCCTTTCAGATGCTGGTGTTGTATATTGTAATTCCACAGAGCCTTGTTCCGTGCTAATTATTTCAGCCTTACAGGCTGATTTGCAACTTGCTTTAACTTCGTAAAGTAGAAGTAGTTACATTTAAACTATAAGCTTTGTTAGCTGAGTATAAGCTTTGTTTACAGTTTTAATTTCTGGAAAAGATAGAATTAGTTTATTGTTTTTTTCTTGCATTTGACACTTGTTTGAAAGCTTTTGTACGTTTTCTAGAATCTGCTGAAACAATGGTGATTGGTAGAATAATGAAGTTTGGTCTGATACAAAATATGCCATCATTTTATTATTTTTAAGATGCAAGCGCTCCATACCTAATTTAACCGCCAGCCATCTTAATTTCACAACTTCAGTTAGTTCTATGGTTTGATTTGGTAATGGACCAAATCGATCATGAATTTGTGTTTTAAACTCCTCTAAGGCTTCTTCACTTTCAATTGCATCAAGTTTACGATATAGGTTAATTCTTTCAGTAATACTTTCAATATAGTTATCAGGAAAAAGCAGTTCTAAATCGGTATCTATAAAGCAATCGTTAACAAACTTTATGTTTGACAGTGCTTCCATGTCAACTTTCTTTATTTGTTTTGTAGTTTCGCTATAAATTTCTTTGAGCTCGTTTTGCTTTAACTCTAGTAATGCTTCATCTAATATCTTTTGGTATGCTTCGAAACCAAGGTCACCAATAAAACCGCTTTGTTCGCCACCTAATAAATTGCCTGCACCTCTAATATCTAAATCTTGTAACGATATATTGAAACCGCTTCCCAATTCCGAAAAGTCTTCAATGGCTTTTAAACGTCTTTGGGCTTCATTAGATAATGATGTTGGCGGAGGTGCCAGAAGATAACAAAATGCTTTTTTATTGGAACGACCTACACGTCCACGTAACTGATGCAAATCGCTTAGTCCGTAATTTTGCGCCTGATTTATTATTATAGTATTTGCATTGGGAATATCTAATCCTGATTCAATTATTGTTGTTGCTACTAAAACATCGTATTTACCTTCAATAAAATCGAGCATTATTTTTTCAAGCAGTCTTCCTTCCATTTGTCCATGGGCAGAAATAGTACGTGCATTAGGACACAAGCGAGTTATTAAAGCAGTAACCTCATCAATGTTCTGTACCCTATTGTGAATGAAGAAAACCTGACCATTACGGTTTAATTCATAGTTTATCGATTCTTGAATAATTTCTTCGTTAAAAGAATGTATCTCAGTATTAATTGGACGTCTGTTTGGTGGGGGTGTATTTATAATAGATAAGTCGCGAGCTCCCATCAACGAAAACTGTAAAGTTCTAGGAATAGGAGTGGCAGTAAGCGTTAAAGTATCAACATTTGACTTAATTTGCTTGAGCTTCTCTTTCATAGCAACACCAAATTTTTGCTCTTCATCTACAATTAATAAACCCAAATCTTTAAACTTTATGTCCTTGCTAACTAACTTGTGTGTTCCAATTATTATATCAAGAGTTCCTTCTTGTAGTTCTTTTTTTACTTTGGTTTGGTCTTTTGCCGAGCGTAAACGACTTATGTAATTTACACTGCACGGAAAGTCTTTTAGACGATTCGTGAAGGTTTTAAAATGTTGTAGTGCTAAAATAGTGGTTGGTACTAGAATAGCTACTTGTTTATTATCGGCTACAGCCTTAAAAGCTGCCCGAACTGCAATTTCTGTTTTACCAAAACCAACATCGCCACACACTAACCTATCCATTGGATTTATGCTTTCCATGTCTTGCTTAACCATTTTGGTTGCCTTAACCTGGTCGGGGGTGTCTTCATAAAAAAAGGAAGCCTCCAATTGCCTATTCATAAAAGAATCGGGCGAATAGGAAAAGCCTTCTAAAGTTTTTCGCTCTGCATATAGTTTAATTAAATCTTTTGCAATGTCTTTAACTCTACTTTTAGTTTTTGCCTTCAGATTTTTCCATAATGCAGACCCAAGCTTATGTACTTTTGGAGCTTCGGCATCTTTACCCTTATATTTCGATATGCGATGCAGTGAGTGAATACTTACGAAAAGTATGTCGCTATCACGATAAATTAGCTTAATAGCTTCCTGCTGCTTCCCTTTAAGATTAACTTTATGTAGTCCGCCAAATTTACCTATACCGTGGTCAATGTGTACCACATAGTCGCCCTGATGCAGGCTTGTTAATTCGGCAAGTGTTATCGACTCCTTTTTGGTAAAACCTGTTTTTATGTGAAATTTATGGAAACGTTCGAAAATTTGATGATCGGTATAACAGCAAATTCTTAAATTATGGTCAATAAATCCTTCGTTCAATATAAAATTAATTGTTCCATATTTAACTTCGGAACCTTTGTCTTGGAAAATAGCATTTAGTCGTTCAATTTGGTCGGGGCTATCAGAAAGAATGTAGTTTTCATAACATTGTTCAGAATGGCTTTTTAGGTTATCTATTAGTAAGTCGAAATTCTTTCGCAGAGCTGGCTGTATAGATGTTGAGAACGCTATAATAAAACTACTATTTAAAAGTTCTGATTGTTTAAACTCAATCGTATGCTTTTCTTTCATATGATTGATTAGTAGATTGCCATTTTCAACTACGTCTGTTATTTCGCCATAACTTTGTTCATTTTTATTTTCTTCAGGATTGGTTTTTTCTATGATCTGATTTATACGTTCTATGGTAAAGTCTAAATCGGAAAACCAATATGTAGTATTTTCAGGTAAATACTGTGTTAACGATATTCGTGATGATTCCGTTATTTTATCTTGAATATTGGGTATAATTGTAATATAATCAGGAATAGACTTTGTTAATTGATTTTCTATGTCGAATATTCGAATGTTGCTTATTTCATCGCCGAAAAAATCTACACGAAAAGGTTCTTCACCAGCAAAAGAAAAAATATCGAGTAAGCCTCCACGAACGGAATATTGTCCAGGTTCATGTACAAAGTCGGTACGCTCAAATTCAAACTCTTCCATTAATTCTACCACAAATTCCATCGATAGTTTATCGTCTTTTCTTATGGTAAATGTGTTCGAAACCAATTGTTCTTTCGAAATAACTTTTTCCATTAAAGCTTCAGGATAAGTTACTATTATTACAGGGTTCTGGTTAGTAGACACCTTACTCAGCACATCGGTTCTAAGTAAAATATTATTTCTATTTACTTTTCCGTATTGTATAGATCGTTGGTAAGATGCAGGTAAAAATTCTACTTTGTTTTCGCCCAAAATATTTTGCAAATCGTTGTAAAAGTATGCTGCAGCTTCTTTATCGTTATGAACAATGCAGAACGATTGATTGCTGTTTTCGAATACTGCTCCTACTATCATTGCGGGCGATGAACCTTTCAGTCCTTTCACAAAACCATGATTATTGGTTTTGTGATAATCAACAATGCTTTTAATGGCAGAGTGTTGTTTGTATTTTGCTAATATATTGTTCGTGTTCAAAGCTTTAAATTATTATTTGTAGGGCAAAGTTAATTTAATATTTAGATAGAAAACTACTTTTTTATAAGTGCCTTTTACGAAAACTTCAATAGCAAGGCTTGCGAGTTAATAAAATAAAGAGTTTACTTATGTAAGTTACTGGTTTTGTTGGTGAACATAACGCAGATATTGGTGTTTTCAAAAAGGGGTTATTTACTCAAAAACAATCATATCAACCAATTGTAGAAAGTAATCGGTACTCCATATCTCAAGGCCCGAGGTGTCATTTATAAATGGTTTAACATCATTTATTACAAATTCTATTTTTGTTTGTGAAATTTTTTCTTGTAATAACTGTTTAAATACTTTTTTAGTAAATTCGTTTTTTCCTGAATAACCTTTTTGTAATGCACGAACTTTAAAGTGATTAAAATTTAGTTTTACACTACTTTTTACATACCATTCAAAATCGTACCAATCGCGACCTTTTACTCTATGTTTCCAGTTTCGAAAAAGCAAAGCATGCATTTTACCTGCATATAAGTTTGGCAGTGTAAAACACCTTGTCATAAACGAAAAAGGCAGTAGTAGTAATTTGTTTTCGGTTGCAAACTCAAGGGGTGGAGTGGTATCTACTTCAATTTTAATTTTTACGGTTCGTTCGGTTTTAAATTCTACGTTATAAACTTCGGTAGTGTCTTTTAAAAATGCTGATTCAACCTGCGAAAAGTTCTTCTTAACTTTTTTATTAATTGTAACATCTCTCCCAAGAGCTTTAAATTCCTTTACTATAGCACCGAAGTATGGTTCAAGCGAAAAGTTTTTGTTTATTTCGAGAAGCGAAAAATCCATGTCTTCTGAAAAACGAGGGAGTTTATGAAAAATACGCAAACAAGTACCACCATAAAATGCGGCATGGTTAAAAAATCCTTCCCTTTGCAGGGAAGAAAGAATTATTTCTTGCATCACTTCGTGGTAAGCATTTAGTTTGTCGGCTTGTGTTTGAACCGTATACTTTGCAACCATCTGTTCAAAAACACTATTCATTACTTAATAGTTTATGTAAAAGACGCATCTCGTTTTTTTTATACCCAAATGGTATGCAATCTTCAATTATATTTAAATTTAGGTTGCTTATGTATTCAATGTCAATACGCATGTCTTCAAAAATATATTCGTGCATAGCTTTTACCGATTGTAACCTTAACCCAGCTGTACACATTATTAAATCGCACAATGCTTTTTCGGGTGTGGCAATTAAAAATGCGTACTCATTTTTAATATTAATATGCTTTAAGCCAATGCTAAAATACTCTTCAGGTACTTTTATGTATTCGAAATTACCAACTGGTGTATTATAACTTTTGGCTCGTTGCATTGATGCCGATTTTGTAGTGTAAACTCTTTCGGGTATTATTCCATAATACCATAAAGCACTTTCAAACGATATGTACGATGGACCATATATTTGATTTGCGATTAGCTCAAGTGATAGGTTTTTATTTGTTATTTTATTAGAAACCACATATAAGCCATTTTTAATACGTATTAAATCGCCTGATTTTTCAAGAGAACTAATTTTATCTTTTGGCGATTTATATGCACTTAAGCTTTCGTTAAGTATCGATGGTGTTATTGGTATAATTCCGTATTCTTTCAGTTCGGGCATTTCGTAAAATTTACATTACAAAACAAAGATAGTAAATATTGTATAGAAAATCGAATATTATCGAAATAATATACAAAATATGTGATTGTTCATTTATTTTTTCATTGAAGTTTTAATGGCCATTTGTTATAGGGGGGCTTTGAAAACTGCTTTTTTCAAAGACCCCCAATTACAAACAAAAAGGGACTGTATCAATTTCAATACAATCCCTTTTTACTCAAAGTTAAATGTTTTTTATTCATCGTTATCGTCAATTCCAATTAGTGTAATTGGAATTTTTTTAAGTTTAGCATAAATTTCACCTTCACTTTGAATATCGTCATCGTCAAAATTGTAGTACCATTTTACTTCAATGCTAATGCCTGATTTATAATACTCTTCTAATTTTGTGAGTATTAATGATATCATTTTAGCTGAAGCAGAATTTAAATAATCTACTCTGAAAGTAAACACTACGCCTTCCTGAATTTTCCCTAGGTTTTGGTCAATCCATCGTAAAACAGGCTCATAGGTTTTTACAACATTTTCTGGCAGCGATCTACCCGAAATTTCATATAAATTATTTGATGGATCGAAAATTATTTGAGGAGTTTTGGTAGTTTTCTCAATAATTAGTGGGGTTATGGTGCTCATTTTCTTTTAATTTGACTGTTTAATTGCTACTTCTTAACCAAGCTTAATCGTTGGCATCTATACCTAATTGTATCAAAGTTACAAAATAATTGATTTTTACCTAAAATACAACCCAATAATTTATTATATTGAGTTGTTATTGCGGTGCGGTTTTGCTCTTTTTACTAAATTACGTATAGTTAAGTAGCCAATTACTGATATAACAATTGCACCAATAATATAGAATATTCCAATAAAAAGCAAGAGCCAAAATCCTGTAGAGTCATTTGGTTCAACGCCTTGCATCTTGTGAAAACTATAATTTAACGAAACATAATTAAATAATGTAACAGGAATATAAAGTAAGTTTGCTAAAACAATGTACTTTGAATTAGAGTTTGTGTAATAATTTATAAATCCTATCAAAAGCAGGACAATAAATACGATAATACTTACTAAGCTTGTCTGTTTTTGTAAGGAATTATACTCTAATTGAACGTCTTGCATAGAAAGAGGGTTAGAGCTAAGGACATTGCTTGTTTTTAAGGAAAGACTTATGAGTAGGAATGCTCCAGCTAATGTTAAGATCAAATAAGTTAATGAAACGAGCTTTTTTTTAGTCATGATATTAGGTATTGGATTCAAATAAATTTTATATGGACAACAATTTGCATTTAATATTGTGATATTTGCATTACAAAAGTAGGTTTTTTCAAATTGTTTGTTGAATTTAAGAGGTATAAAATATGGTAAAGATGCTATTTCTTGTGGGGTCTGGTGGTTTTTTAGGATCGGTTTGTAGATTCTTAGTTCAAGAATGGTTTGTAAAAGCTACAGGTTCAACTTTCCCTTGGGGAACTATTACAGCAAATGTATTGGGAAGTTTAATAATTGGAATTGTATATGCAATTGTAGATAAACAAGGTTTATTCTCGCAGGAAATAAGGTTATTGGTTGCTGTTGGTTTTTGTGGTGGTTTTACTACCTTTTCATCGTTCGCATTAGACAAATTTAATATGATTAAGCTAGGTGAGTTTTTTCCTTTAATGGCTTATGTTTCATTAAGTATTATACTTAGTTTGTTAATGGTTTGGGTAGGAATAGCCTTTGTTAAAATAATAAGTTAACTATAAAACAAGGAGCTTGAATTTTTGAATGAACAGTCAAAAATTCAAGCTCCTTGTTTTATAATTTATCAAAAGATTCTTTTATTTGCTTCAGTGCTTTTTCAACAACACTTAATGGGCATCCAATATTTAATCGAATAAAACCTTCGCCTCCAGCACCAAAAATACTTCCTTCGTTAACAGCTACATTTGCTTTGTTCAAAAAGAAATCGTTTATCTGCTCAATGTTCCAGCTTGTTTTTCGGCAATCAATCCATATTAAAAATGTCGATTCTGGAATAATTACTGTCATTTTATTTAAATGCTTTTCGAAAAAATCAATAACGTATTTCGTATTTGTTTCCAGATAAGATAACAATTGCTCTAACCATTCTTCACCATTAGTGTAGGAAGCAATTAGTGCTTCGATGCCAAAAATATTTCCCATTCCTAGGTGTGGGATATTTAATGCTCGGTTATAATCTAAAAGTAATTGCTTATTAGGAATTATTACATAGCTAGTAGTTAGTCCGGCTACATTAAAGGTTTTACTGTGCGACATTACTGTAATTGATTGCTGAGCAGCTTTCTCTGATATGCTTGCATAGGGAATATGTTTATTTGGTGCAAAAATAACGTCAGCATGTATTTCATCGGAAACTACTAGTATATTATTTTTAATGCAAATCTCGCTTAGTTTTTTCAGCTCCTCTTTTTTCCAAACACTACCTCCTGGGTTATGTGGGTTACACAGTAATAGCATTTTAACATCTGGAGTAATTTTTTCTATCAATTCGTTAAAATCAATTTGTAATCGACCATTTTCAAGTTTTAGCGGATTATTTACCAATTGTCTTCCTGTATCGTTAATGGAATGTGAAAATGGGAAGTAAACGGGAGGTTGTACAATTATTTTATCGCCAGGGTTTGTAAATTGCTGAATGGCAATAGTAAAACCAGCAACTACTCCTGGGCTAAACGATATCCATTCTTTTTTAATATTCCAACCATGTCTTTTATGCATCCAATTTGTAATGCTATTATAAAATGCATCGGGTTTTATTCCATAGCCAAAAACACCATGATCTAACTTCTTTTGTATTGCTTCGGTAATGCAAGGAGCAGCTCTAAAATCCATATCTGCAACCCACATTGGAGTAGCATTTTCGTTGGCATTAATATATAGCTCCATTGCATCGTACTTAATGCAATTAGTATTTTTTCGGTCTATAATTTCATCAAAATTGAATTTCATAAGAGTGTTTTTTTATTGTGTGTGAAAGTAATAAAGTATTTAGGGTTCACTCAAAAATAACTTACGATTTTGACAAACACCTTTTGCACATATATAGAATTAAAAATACTCACAGTAACTCTGATATTGTTACGTTTTTTAACTTTATATATGCACAAAATCTTATTTCTAAGTTGTCGAACTTATTTCTGATTAAACCTTTAGTAAAATTGAGAATGCCTAGGCTATTTATTTAATTATCCCAAAAACAGAGCAAAGAACTAACCATAGCTCTATTATGATTAATGAGTGTTATTTCAGCATTCCAATACTACTAATTAAATAATATTAATCGCAATATTAATTTTCACTGAATTGAAATTCTTCATCTAGATTTAAAAGTTTAAAAAGCTCTCTTATATCTTCGTTAGCATTTTTTATAATTATGCTTTTATTTTTAGCTTGTTGTTTTGTGTTAATCAAAGCTTCAAAGCCATAAGTGTCAATAAATCGAACACCTTCTAAATTTAGAATGAGCCGCTCTGTTTTCCCAATTAGTTCAATTAGTTTAGCTTCAAATTCCTTTGAGATATTGCAATTTACTTTCACCGTACCTATTAACGATGCTTCAATTGCTCCACTTAAAAACTTTGTAGTTAACATATAAGTTTTACTTTTTTTTACTGAGTCAAATATATTATTTGAAAAGACAGGTTGTATAAAATAACTGATTAAGTTATTAATAAAATAATGTTAACAACTTGCTTAACGTCAGTGGCACCTAGCAGTAAAGGCCTGCCAAATAGCAGACCTTTATATAATAATTTAGTATGTTTTTTACTCAGTAGGCTTGGTAAGCGAAAGGTTTAACTCATTTAATTGCTCAGGAGCTATGTTAGATGGAGAGTCAATCATTACGTCTCTACCTGAATTGTTTTTGGGGAATGCTATAGTGTCACGAATTGAATCGAATCCGGCAAATAACGATACCCAACGGTCGAAACCAAAAGCTACGCCACCATGAGGTGGTGCGCCGTATTTAAAGGCATTCATTAAGAATCCAAATTGCTCTTCAGCCTCTTCTTTTGAAAAGCCTAAAGCTTTAAACATTTTGGCTTGTAAATCTTTATCGTGAATACGAATTGAGCCACCACCAATTTCAACGCCATTAATTACTAAATCGTAAGCATTGGCATTCATTTTACCTGGGTCAGTATCAAATAACTGTAAATCCTCAGGTTTTGGCGATGTGAATGGATGGTGCATGGCATGAAATCTACCGCTTTTTTCGTCCCATTCTAATAATGGGAAATCAACTACCCATAGTGGCGAGTAGGTATTTTTATCCATTAATCCTAGTCGGCTTCCCATTTCAAGGCGCAACTCACTTAATGCACTCTGTGTTTGTCTTTTGTTGCCAGCTAAAATTAAGAGCAAGTCGCCTGGTTTTGCACCCATTTTTTCAGCCCATGCTTTTTGTTCATTTGCATCAAAAAATTTATCTACACTCGATTTAAACGTACCATCTTCGTTCACTTTAACGTAAACCAATCCTTTTGCACCAATTTGTGGTTTTTTAACAAAATCAATTAATTTATCAAGCTCTTTACGAGAGTAAGATGCTAATCCTTCAGCACAAATGCCAGCAACGTATTCGGCACTATCAAAAACAACAAATCCTTTTCCATGAACCATTTCAGTAATATCATTAAAAAGCATGCCAAAACGCGTATCAGGCTTGTCGTTGCCATATTGTTCTATAGCTTGGCTATAAGCCATTTTTGGAAAATCGCCATCATAAGAAAATCCTTTAATACTTTTGAAAAGATGTTTCGCTAAATTTTCGAACATGTTTAAAATATCGTCTCTTTCCACAAAAGCCATTTCGCAGTCAATCTGTGTAAATTCAGGTTGACGATCGGCTCTTAAGTCTTCATCGCGAAAGCATTTTACAATTTGAAAATACTTATCGTAACCTGCAATCATTAACAATTGCTTAAAAGTTTGTGGCGATTGTGGTAAGGCATAAAACTGATTTGAATTCATGCGCGATGGAACCACAAAATCACGAGCTCCTTCAGGAGTTGATTTTATTAAGTAAGGAGTTTCAATTTCATAAAAACCCTGATTGTGTAAAAATGTACGTACCTCAATACCCATTTTATGTCGTAGCTCTAATGCTTTTTGCAATGGGGCACGTCTTAAATCTAAGTAACGATATTTCATGCGTAGCTCATCTCCACCATCGGTATTGTCTTCAATGGTGAAAGGTGGAATTTCCGATTTATTTAAGATGGTTAATTTATCAACCACTATTTCAATATCGCCAGTAGACATTTTGCTATTTTTGCTTTGGCGCTCAATAACTTCTCCAGTAATCGAAATAACAAATTCACGACCTAATTCTTGAGCTTGCTTAGCTACATCAGCATTTTTCGAATCATCGAAAACTAATTGTGTAATACCATATCGGTCACGTAAATCAACAAAGGACATACCTCCTAATACACGGGCTTTTTGAACCCATCCGCTAAGGGTAACACTATTTCCAATATTCTCTGCTCTTAGCTCTCCACAAGTGTGCGTACGATACATATTATTTTATTTATGACACTTCATCTTTTGTTTTCGAAAGTAAAATTTATAATGTTCAATGTTTTTATAAAGTAGTACTCAGTACTCAGTATTCAGTATTGGAATACTGACTGGGAACTGCTAACTGTGTACTTGTCAATTATAAACAGAACATCTAACTTTGTTTCTCAAAATAAATTAAAATGTTGTATCTATTTAATACTTATTTTTACTTTGCGAAAGTAATATTTTTATTAGAATTTGATATTGCCAAATAGGTAAATATCTTAATGGCATTATAATATATATTTTGTTGTTGTTGTTTTTACCTTTGTGAAATGTCGGTAGTAGGCATTTTAAAACAATTTTATTACCCTAGTTAGGGTTAATTAATACCTTTTTATAATGATTTTTTCTGACGAATATTTTATGCAAAAAGCTTTAGAAGAAGCAAAAACTGCATTCGATAAAGATGAAGTTCCCGTAGGAGCAGTTATAGTATCAATGAATAAAGTAATTGCAAGGGCACATAATTTAACCGAGACATTAAACGATGTTACTGCACATGCCGAGATGCAAGCTTATACTGCTGCTGCTGATGCAATTGGCGGTAAATATTTAAAAGACTGTATTCTTTATGTAACGCTTGAACCGTGTGTGATGTGTGCTGGGGCTTCTTATTGGACACAAATTGGCAGAGTTGTTTATGGGGCTTCAGATGTAAAACGTGGATTTTCTAGTCAGACTACAAATATTTTACATCCAAAAACAGAAGTGATTGGAGGCATTTTAGAAAATGATTGTGCACAATTACTCAAGGAGTTTTTTGCAAAGAAAAGATAATTTCTTTGGTTAAATTATTTGAACTATTTTTGATGAAACTAAAAACCTTAAAGCTGTGAAATTAGATAATAAACCTCGAGCTGGAAAAATACGTTTACTATACATGTTAATTCCATTTTTAATTGTGCTTAGTGCGGCACTTATTTATTTACTTACAGATAGTAAGGAGTTTAAATGGGCTATTTTTGCAGGCATTGCATTATTATTGTTTTTCGGATTAATGTCAGTTTTTCAGCTTTATTACATTATATTCTATGCTGGTCCCGATAAAGTTCAATTGCGGTTCAAATCAATGAGCCCATTCCCAACGCAAAATAGTTCAATTCAAATAAAATCGGAACAGTTTCACGATTACAAAATTTCTTCGTCTTTATTTGGCATTAAAAAGGCGATTGTTCTTTTTTTAAATTCACCAGGGGGAGTAGCTGCTTACCCAAAAATAAGTATAAGTGCACTTAGTGATTCTGAAATAGAGCAGATTAAAGATGCTTTGGATTTAATTAAGGATTTGAATAAGAAAAAGTCATAATAATCGTGCCCAATCCTAACATAAGAGATTATTTGGCATTAATGGCTATTCCAAGAATAGGTAGTATTAACTCACGAAAACTTATTGCCTACGCACAGGGAATTGAGAATGTTTTTAAACTTTCAAGAAAAGACTTGTTGAAAATTCCAGGTTTTGGCAATCAAATAGTTGAACAAATATTAAGTAATAAACATTTTCAATTAGCTGACAAGGAGCTTGAGTTTATAGAAAAATATAAAATTAAAGTAACTATTTTTTTTGATGACGATTATCCTTACCGCTTAAAACAAAGCGATGATTGTCCATTGTTGTACTTCTCGAGAGGGCAAGCTATTAGCGATAATAGAAAATATTTAAGTGTTGTTGGAACTAGAAATGCTACCCAACGCGGAATTGATTTTTGTAATAAACTTATAAGTGAACTTAAACAGAGTGGGCATGATGTTGTAATTGTTAGTGGCTTGGCATTTGGCATTGATATAGCTGCTCATAAAGCTGCGCTAAAAGAGAATTTACCAACAATTGGGATACTGGCTCATGGGCTTGATCAGCTTTATCCTGCAAAACATCGTGATGTTGCAACGCAGATGTTAGAGCAAGGGGCAGTAGTGTCAGAATTTTTTAGCGGAATGTTTCCCGATAAAAATAATTTTATTCGCCGTAATAGAATAATTGCAGGGCTTAGTGATGCAACAATTGTTGTGGAGAGCGGCACAACGGGGGGTTCTCTTATTACTGCCAATTTAGCTAATTCCTATAGTCGTGATGTTTTTGCTGTTCCTGGTCGCTTAGGCGATAAATACTCATTAGGTTGCAACAAGCTTATAAAAACAAATCGTGCTGCATTATTAGAGTCAGTTGCCGATATAGAATATTTGTTGGGTTGGAACAGAAATACTGAGCCCAAGCAGAAAGAGCTTTTTGTTAATTTAACCAAAGAAGAGGAGCAGCTATTAACTGTTTTTGAAAATGGAGAAGAATTAAATATTGACACCATTTGCCGAGAATCAGAATTTACCATGGCAAAAGTTTCAGCTCTCCTTTTAAATCTGGAATTTTCAGGAGTAATTAAATGCTTACCCGGTAAAATTTTTGTTAAAATTTAGGGAATAACTGTCATATTGTTCTTCCTCGCAGCGATTCATCCGATTATTAGTCATTGCGATTCAGCCTCAGGCTTGATAAGCAATCTCATTCACTATGTAATTCCGTTTTTATTAAACAAAAATACACCAATAAGAAAGAGTATATTTGCAAGCATTGTTTAAACATTTTTATGGAATTTATAGATACGCACGCTCATATATATGCCACCGAGTTTGATGCAGATAGAGAAGAGGTGCTTCAAAAAGCAATATATGAGGGGGTGAATAAAATAGTTCTTCCAGCAATAGATAGTTCAACACATAGTGCACAGGTTGAGTTTTCGGAAAAACACAGTAAGCATTTAATACCTTTAATGGGCTTGCATCCCACATCGGTAAAAAATAATTATAAGGAAGAACTGCAAATAGCTGAGAAATACATCTCACAAGGTTCTTTGTTTCATGGTATAGGAGAGATAGGTATAGATTTATATTGGGATAAAACACATTTTAAAGAGCAGCAAGATGCTTTTGTAACTCAAGTAAAGTGGGCTCAGGAGCTTAATTGGCCAATAGTTATACATACTCGCGACTCTTTCGATGAAGTGTATAAATTATTAGAACCAATTGTAACACCAGATATTAGTGGTATTTTTCATTGCTTTGGCGGAACTCTAGAACAGGCAAAATTGATTACAGCAATGGGTTTAAAATTGGGTATTGGAGGCGTACTAACGTTTAAAAACACAAATTTACGCGATGTCATTCAACAGGTTGACATAAATCATATTGTTTTGGAAACGGATAGTCCTTATCTTGCACCAGTTCCATTTAGAGGTAAGCGAAACGAAAGCAGCTATATTAGGCTAATAGCCGAAAAGCTTGCCGAAGTAAAACAGATTCCTTTGGAGCAGATTGCAGCAACAACAACTAAGAATGCACTTGAGGTGTTTAATATTTAGATAAGGTAACAGTATAATATGAGTCAAGAAAGTACATCTATATTAATAATATATACAGGGGGTACAATTGGAATGGTTAATGACCCGAAAACGGGTTCGTTGGCGCCTTTCGATTTTGGACATATGAGAAAGCAAGTACCAGAGGTGAATAACTTTGCTTTTAATATTGAAACCATAACTTTTAAAAAGGTAGTTGATTCATCTAATATTACTCCTGAAATTTGGATTCATTTAGCAGAATTAATAGAGAAAAACTATCACAAGTATGATGGCTTTGTTATTCTACATGGTACCGATACAATGGCATATTCAGCAGCAGCTTTAAGTTTTTTGCTTGAAAATTTAGGTAAGCCTGTAGTTTTTACTGGTTCGCAACTTCCAATAGGTACTCTCAGAACAGATGGCAAGGAAAATTTTATTAGCGCTATTGAAATTGCAGCAGCAACAAAAGACGGGCAACCAATAGTTCCTGAAGTGTCGGTGTTTTTTGAAAACATGTTGTATCGAGGAAACCGTACAACCAAACACAATGCCGATTATTTTGATGCATTTAGATCTTATAATTACCCTGAGCTGGCAAAAGCTGGTATAGATATATCTTATAACTATTCAGCAATTTGCTATCCTGTAATTAAAAAGGATATTAAAGTTTACAATAAGCTTGATCCAAATGTAGCTATTCTACAAATTTTCCCAGGTATTCAACCATCAGTGGTTGATGCAATAGTAAATATTAAAGGACTAAAAGGGCTGGTTTTAGAGACATATGGTTCGGGTAATGCGCCTACTTTAGATTGGTTTACTGAAAAAATAAAGTATGCAATTGACAGGGGTGTTGTAGTTTTAAGTGTTACACAATGTAATGCAGGTAGTGTTAATATGGGAAAGTATGCTACAAGCCTAGGCTTATTAAATGCAGGTGTTATAAATGGAAAAAATATTACAACAGAAACAGCAGTTGCAAAATTAATGTTTTTGTTGGGGCAAAAATACAATAAAGAACAAATTAAGGAGTACCTTTTAAAATCGTTAAGAGGTGAAATAAATGCTTAATTCCTGTTTTTTGTGTTGATATTTTTTGTATTTTGCCGCCCAAAATCTGATAAAGTTTTCAGATTACGGAGATATGGCCGAGTGGCTTAAGGCGCACGCTTGGAAAGCGTGTATACCGTGTGAAACGGTATCGGGGGTTCGAATCCCTCTATCTCCGCAATAATTTAGATTAATGTAAAATTAAAATTTGTAATAACAAAAAAACAAAAGCAATGAAAAAACTACTCGCATTATTCGCTGTGATTGGGATGCTAATAATGGCGTCTAACGTAACTTTTGCACAGGATGACGTAACAGAAGGAGAGACAACAATGGTAACTGATTCTACTGCAATCGATTCCGCAGCTGTTGCTGAAGAAGTAACAGAAGAAGTAATAGAAGAGACTGTTGTTGAAGACGAAGCAGCTATTGAAGGGAAAAGCATGCACCAAGTAATTAAAGCAAAATTTATTGAAGGTGGTGCCGAATTTATGGGTATTGTTATTTTAGCATTAATTCTTGGTTTAGCTATCGCTATTGAAAGAATTCTTTTCTTAAACTTCTCTGCTAGTAATTCTAAAAAATTACTTTTAAACGTTGAAGAAGCTTTACAGCAAGGTGGCGTTGAGGCAGCTAAAGAAGTTTGTCGTAACACAAAAGGACCTGTTGCAAGTATTTTCTATCAAGGTTTAGACCGTTCTGAAGAAGGTATTGAGATTGTTGAAAAATCAGTTGTATCATATGGTGGTGTTCAAACAGGTTTATTAGAGAAAAACTTATCTTGGATTTCATTATTTATTGCTCTTGCTCCTATGTTAGGATTTATGGGTACTGTAATTGGTATGATTGCGGCATTTGATGCAATTAAGGCAGCTGGTGATATTTCTCCTGCTCTTGTAGCTGGTGGTATTTCTCAGGCCCTTATTACAACAGTAACTGGTCTTATTGTAGCTATGATTCTACAGATTCTTTACAACTATTGTGTTGCTAAGATCGACTCTATTGTAAATGATATGGAAGATGCTTCTATCTCATTAATTGATATTTTAACAAAGTACAATCACTCTCAAAAGTAATCTATTATGGGTAATAGTTCAGCAATTAAAATAATTTCTATTCTATTCATAGTTCTCTTTGCAGTTAGTGTACTTTTAGGCATTATCTTCATGGTTAACTTAGATGAGAATATGCTATTAGTTTGGTCATACATTTTAGCTATAGGTGCAATTGGTGCCGTAGCAGTATTCGGACTAATGAATATGTTTAGTAGCAAAAAAAGCATTATAACAAGTGTATCTGTTATTGCTGTTTTTGCAGTACTATTAGGAATATCTTATGCATTTGCATCTGATGTTATTCTTCTTGATGCAGCCGGCGTTCCTTTTGATATTACTAGTGTAGTATCAAGATGGTCTGGAGCAGTTCTTTATCTACTTTATGTATTATTGGGTTTATCATTTGCAAGCTTAATATATACTGAGATAAAAGGAGCATTTAAATAGTAGAGTATTGCTTGCAATACAACTTTATAAAAAATAAAAAGGAGAAAAAATGCCAAAAAAACTTCCAGAATATAATGCAGCATCTTTGGCCGATATCGCCTTTATGTTATTAATTTTCTTCCTGGTTACAACAACTATGGATACCGATTTAGGTATTTCAACAATGTTGCCACCACCAGTTCCTGAAGATCAGGAAAATGATGATAAAATTAAGGAAAGAAATATTTTTGTGGTTCTTATTAACAAGAATGATCAACTTTTGGTTGAAGGAAAATTAATGCATATTCGCAATTTAAAAGAAGAAGCAAAGGAGTTTATTGAAAACCCTGCAAGAGACGAAAATTTACCTGAATTCAAAGAAAAAGAGGTTGATTTCTTTGGTTTGGTTGAAGTCTCGAAACAGGTTATTTCTTTGCAAAACGACCGAGGAACTTCATACGGATTATACGTACAAGTACAAAATGAATTGGCAATGGCTTACAACGAATTACGTGATGAGCTTTCGTTAAGGAAATTTGGAAAGAAGTACGATGACTTAGATAAGGCGCATAAAAGTGCTGTTAAAAAGATTTTTCCAAAAAGTATTTCTGAAGCAGAACCTAAAAACTATGGAGGAAATTAATTATGGGAAAATTTAGAAAAGATAGTGGTAAAGAATTACCAGCAATTAACACCTCTGCCTTACCGGATATTGTATTTATGCTATTATTTTTCTTTATGGTTAGCACAACCATGAAAGAAGTTGATTTAAAAGTACAAGTAAAAATTCCGTCTGCAACAGAAGTAAAAAAACTTGAGAAGAAATCGTTAGTTAGTTATATAAATGTAGGAGCACCAAAAGACCAATTTAGAAAACTTTTTGGTACCGAACCGCGTATTCAGCTAAACGATCAATTTGCAAATGTAAGTGACATAGGTGACTATATTGAATCAGAACGTATTCAACGTGACGAAAAAGAGGTGCCTTTAATGACTACCTCGCTTAAAGTAGATGCAAAAACCAAAATGGGTATTGTATCAGATATTAAGCAAGAGTTACGACGTGTAAGTGCTTTAAAAATAAACTACTCTACCCGAAAGGGAATTAAAGAGAACTAGGTTTATATAAATTTAACAAAAGGCTGCTTCATTTGGAGCAGCCTTTTTGTTTTTTGGTGTATTAAGTATACTATTATGAGATTAAATAAATTGTTTTTCTGGTTAAGTATTGTTTTATTCACATTGCTACTAGCAAGCTGTGGCAATAAAACAATTGAACTAAAATCAATCAATAATATTGATTTCGATCATTCGAAAGAACAAGGGAGTACCATTTTAACAAATATCACCTTATATAATCCAAACAATGTAAAACTAACAATTCAGGATGTTGACATTGATGTTTATATTGGAGATGTTTTTTTAGGTAAATTAGAAGCCTCCGAAACTATTATTGTGAATAAAAAAGGCAACTTTAGCTCGGAGTTTTCAATTAATATAAAGAAGAAAAATATTTTGCTTGCAGGAGCATCTTTTCTAGGGTTTTTAGGGAAAGGGAGCGTGGAGTTAAGCTTAAAAGGTAGTTTACATGTGAAGTATATGTTTTTCAACAAAAATATTAAGATTAAGCATAGCGAAAAAGTAAAACTGAAATAAAGAATCACACTTTTATCAATTTGGTATCATTGTCATATCAAAATGGTATATTATTAACATTATATTATCAGCATGTTAATGTTATTGTGTCAGTTGTTCTTAGTGTGATGTGGCTGTAAAGCCTATTCTTAATTTACTATGAGAGTGGCAAAACACTTAGATATATCCTTATATTTACTAACAGCAATTATTATTTTATAGGTGTTCGTGAAATACAGTTTTAAGGGTTTTGCAACCCGTTGCTGCAGGCGAGCGAAATAGATGTATTATATAAATACACTTGGAAACTTTTTCAAAAATTAATTTCTTTACAAATGTAATATTATGAACGGATAATTATTTTTTGAAATAGTTTACAAATCATTATTCCTCAAATAGATGAGTTTTTTTATTGCTGGAGTGCGCAAAGTAACCATTTGAATGTCAGCATGATATATTCTTTTTGCGTAAGGTAGGTCAGAGATAATATGGCATCTACACAAAAAGACTTAAATAATATATGATTCAGGGAGACCAATACCTAGGAAGAAGAAATGAAAAAGTTGTGCAAAACTATATTATAGCCAGAAATATAGCTGAAGCCATATAGAATAAGGATTAATGCTGATTTAATTATTATTATAATGAGCACAATGAGAAATACAGTAGTTTATTGTTTGGATCATTTGCACAGCAGATGATTAATCATTCGCCTGTCCATATTATTTTTTTTCGTTCACAATAATCCAATATATTTTTAATTTTCATTTATATCCGAGTTTAAGTCTGCATAAAAATAATATCTTTGACGCATCTAAAAAGAATAAATATGAGCTTTAATAAGTTTATTCTGCTTGCGGGGTATTTAATTGTTAGTCAATTGATTGGAACTAATGAGT
>JAUXEM010000272.1 GCA_030620515.1 Salinivirgaceae bacterium | reverse complement strand
CCCAATTTATCATCTTCGCAAGCCTTAAAAATTAAGCATTCTTGTTCAATGACTGAGTTTTCTTGCAACCACTAATTAGATAGTTATATTATAGTCCTACATGCAGATAGGACTATAATATATATGGCATAATATTAATACATAGGCGCAGTAAAGCGATAACTACTTCATTTCAACTTATTCTTTTGCATTTTATCTTCACTTCTAAAATCTTATAAAAGCGTTACTATTGAACTGTTTCAAAATAACTTGGTATTTCATGCCGATTATTTATAGTTTCTTAACTATATATTCTATCTGATATTTTTTATCTCGAAATCAACATCGTTTTACTCAGTAACAGAATTGATTTTTAGCTGCATGTAAAGAACTTTCTCGTTAGTATGCTTTTTCGATTATTCAAAAAATTTTCAAATAGCCAGCTATTATCATTTTTTTTCATCGCAAAAAAGCATACTAACTTTGCATGAAAATGCCAATGTATTTCTGCACAGGTCCCATGAGTAAATTTACAAACTTGCTAAAATACAAAATTGCTTTGTATATAGTTTAAAACACTTATTATCTCCATATATCCGCAACTGTTAAGGTTAAATATTTGATAGTCACGGTGTGAATACTTTTTTAATGGCACTTGTTTTATTATTATAAACCCCTATTAAGCAACCTTTCTGCCAAACAGGCAGGCAACTCACACCGTGACTTGCGGATTTTAAGTATTTTACTAATTGAATTTAAGGTCTGTTCAGTTTAGGTTAGTAAAGTGTTTGGTATTTTACACTAAGTTGATTGTCAATCTGCCATAAACATAAAATCGCATATTGTTAAATAAAAAAATAAAATTAAAGTATTATAACAAATAGTCTTACCTATACCTGACTTTCAGTAAGTATTTATATGCACTTCAATAAGCAAACAGTTTTTAAACAGATGAAATAGTGATGCATATCATAATAAAATATGCAATGCCTTACAAACTACTCAAGCATAGGTTTTTATTATTATTTTTATATAGTCAAACCAAAAAAAGAAAACGTTATGAAAAGGTATTTCTATATTTTGATCTTAATTGTAGCAATATTTTCCACTCAAACAACTAAAGCTAAATTAAACGTTATTGGCAAAGTAAAATTCGATCGGGTTTCTGTAGAGAATGTTTCCATAGAGATTAGTAAGAATGGAAAAATTGATACTTTAGTTTTTTCGGATAGCAAGGGGAGATTTATTGTGATTCTTGAAATGAATCATACTTATAATTTGGTTATCTCCAAAGATGACTTTTATTCACATAAAATTAATATTGATACAAGATTAGAGGAAGAGGAAAAGTATACGTGGAGATATAAATTTGTAGTTGATTTAATACCTGACATTAATTCAAAAGGTGTAGAATTATTTAATGAAACATTGGGCAATGTTAAATATAATTCAAATACAGATAGTTTTGAGAATGAAATAAATCCTTTGTTTATGTCAAAATACCAAGAGTTCTTATTTAGTTATGAAACAGAAAAAAGTAATATTTTTAATAATGTTCTTAGTAATGCCGATACTGCATTTAATCAAGGTGATTATGATTTAGCTAATCAACTATATGCGAAAGCAACCGTTTTAGATGAATATTGTAAATATGCTGATATTCAATTGGATATGATTGAGAAAATTATAGTTCAAGATGTTAATATCCTACATAGATACAATAAAAACATTGAATTAGCAGATAATTATTATGTAAATAAAAATTTCAATAAGGCACGAAAACGTTATCTTAGGGCATATAGTTTAAAACAAGAAGAATATCCTAAAGTGCAGATATCAAAAATTAAAAAAATAGTTTCGCTGAAAGAGGTATTAGCTTCTCATTAATAATTATTAAAGTTCATTGTGATTTTCATAAATTATGTTTTTTTCTTTTTAAATTGAAATATACTTATTACTTGTACTATTTTATTAGCTCAAGTAATAAGTATGATTTTTTAAAGCCATAAAGATATTAACAATACTTCTTCCTTTAACTTTCAAAATACTAAGTCAAATTATCTGCTTAATTAATTAATCTTGGTAAATTAATTGATATTATATTATTTATATAGGAAATATTGCATCGTAAAATAATTATTGCATTAATAACAGTTAATAACATCTAATTCTTAAAAGCTTAGAGTGTGATTTTTCATTATATTTTCGCCATAAAATCAACAATTAAATCACATATAGCAATATGAGCGGATTCTTTGGGAGTATTTCAAAAAATGATTGCGTTGCCGATGTTTTCTACGGTACCGATTATCATTCACATTTAGGAACAAAAAGGGCAGGATTAGCATTTTTTGGGCAAGAAAAAGGTTTTCAACGAGCTATCCATAGCCTTGAAGATGGATATTTTAGAAATAAATTTGAAAATGATATTGCTGACTTTGATGCCAATAGTGGGATAGGGGTTATTAGCGATAACGAGGCACAACCCATGCTAGTTAGTTCGCATTTAGGACGATATGCAGTTGCTACCGTTGCTAAAATTAACAATATCGATGAATTAGAGAAGTATTTTACAGATCAACATCGTACCTTTTCTGAAACCAGCCAAGGTGGCGTTAACCCAACAGAGTTAGTCGCAATGTTAATTTCAGAAGGAGAAAATTTTCTTTCAGGCATAGAGAATGTGTACAACAAAGTGAAGGGATCCTGCTCAATAATGATACTAACACCCAATGAATTAATTGTTGCCAGAGATAAATTTGGTAGAACACCAATTATTATTGGCAAAAAGGATGGCGCTTTTGCTGCCTCATTTGAAACTTGTGCTTTTTCAAATCTAGGATATGAAACCGATAAATTCTTAGGTCCAGGCGAGGTTTGTAGAATTACTGCTGATGGATATGAACAACTTCGTAAACCAGGTGATAAAATGCAAGTATGTTCATTTTTGTGGGTGTACTATGGCTATCCACCTTCTGAGTACGAGGGGATTAATGTGGATGAAATTAGATATAAATGTGGTGCAGCTTTAGCTAAGCGCGATAATATTGAAGCCGACTTTATTGCCGGTATTCCTGACTCGGGAGTTGGTCATGCAATGGGATATAGCCATGAAACAGGAGTTCCTTTGAAACGTCCATATTCAAAATACACTCCAACTTGGCCACGTAGTTTCATGCCTCAAAACCAAAAAACCAGAGATTTGGTAGCTAAAATGAAATTATTACCAAATAAATCAATAATTAAAGACAGTCGTGGAATTTTCCTTGACGATTCAATTGTACGTGGAACTCAATTAACCGATAATGTACAAGATTTACATGCTGCTGGAATTAAAGAGGTGCACATGCGAATTGCCTGTCCTCCTTTAACCTATCCTTGCGAGTATCTAAATTTTAGCCGTTCTCGTTCAAATATGGATTTAGCCACGCTAAAGGCCGTTTATCAACTTGAAGGTAAGGAAGATATAGATATGGCAGAATATTCGGATTGCAATTCAGATAAATACAAAGCAATGGTCGAACAAATTCGTAAAACGCTTGATTTAACTTCGTTGAAATTTCAAAAATTAGATGATTTAGTGGGAGCTATTGGGTTACCAAAAGAGAAGCTATGTACCCATTGCTGGGATGGTTCAAGTTATTGTTAATTAGTCTTTGCAAGAAAAAATATGAGAAAGCTCCGTTATTATTGCGGGGCTTTTTTATTTTAAATGTAATTATATGGTACTACTAGCAATTTTGTGGGTTAAAAAATATTGCAATTACGATGAGAATAACACCATGTTTCAACATGGTGGTGCATAAAAACGATTTACCCTTGCCTCCGCCTTTATCGCTGCATATTCCGGTGAAAACGGTCAGGCAATCCGGAAATTAGCGGACACTTTTCTCTAAATTTTTTTCGTGATAAATCT
>JAUXEM010000171.1 GCA_030620515.1 Salinivirgaceae bacterium | reverse complement strand
GTTAGCGCAACAGCCGTAGTTACACCGTCGATGCAAAATTCTGATTTAATGGAAACATTAAAAAATAATGAAGTTGCAGTTATGATAGGTGTGCCTAGGCTTTATGAATTAATGTACAAAGGCATAAAAGCCAAGATTGATGTAAGCTTTGTAGGTAAAATACTATACAAAATTGTTTCAGCAACTAATGCCAGGGGTTTAGCAAAAAAAATATTTAGCAAAGTTCATGATGGACTTGGTGGACATATGAATATTATGGTAGCTGGCGGAGCTGCACTGCCAAAGCATGTAGGCAAATTCTTTTATTCTCTTGGATTTAATATCTTAGAAGGATTTGGAATGACTGAATGTGCTCCAATGATAACCTTTACCCGACCTGATAATATAAAACCAGGTTCACCTGGTCAAAAAGTTGTTGACCTTCAAGTAGAAATTCGCGATGGAGAGATTGTTGCTAAAGGTGCAAGTGTTATGAAAGGATACTATAACCGCCCCGAAGAAACAGCCGATATACTAAAAGATGGCTGGTTATATACAGGTGATTTAGGCTATTTTGACAAACAAGGATTTTTATTTATTACAGGAAGAAAGAAAGAAATTATTGTGCTTTCAAATGGGAAAAATATTAATCCTGTTGAAATTGAAATTAAACTTGAAAAAGAATCTCCTTATATTAGTGAATCAGCAGTATTTTTGCACAACAATGCCTTGCATGCCCTAATTGTTCCTGACTACAATGAACTTTCTAACGCTAGCATAATTGATATTGAAGAGTTTTTTAAAAATGAAGTGATTTCTACTCATAATAAAAATGAAAGCTCTTACAAGCGCATTATGCAGTTCACAATAATTAAAAGTGAAATTCCACGAACGCGATTAGGGAAAATTCAACGTTTTAAATTAGGCGATTTACTTGATGCCCCACAAAAAAAGAAAGAAAAAACTAACGAGCCATCTTCAGAAGAGTATAAAAGTATAAAAGTATTTATTGAAGATCAGGTAAGCGGAGAAATTTCAGCTGACGATCACCTTGAATTTGATATAGCACTAGACTCATTAGGAAAGCTTGGCTTAATTGATTTTATTGATCGCTCGTTTGGTGTCCAAATAGATCAGGAAAGACTTTTGAGCTTTGCTACGGTAGGGAAAATGGCTGAATTTATTGCTGACAATAAACTGCGCCACAAAATTGAAAATATTGACTGGTCAGAGATACTTAAAGAAGATTTAAAACTTAAACTACCTAAAACTGGTATAATTCAAAAAATTATAACTAGTACATTCAGAGCTTGGGCAAAACTTATATTCAGATTAAAAGGTTCAGGCATTGATAATATTCCTGATGGACCCTGTATAATTGCACCAAATCATGAAAGCTATTTCGATTCTATCTTTGTTGCAAGCTTCTTTAATACAAAACTTATTAAGTCGACATATTTTTATGCTAAAAAGAAACATGTAAATAACTTTTTCACCAAGTTTTTGGCAAGAAATAACAATGTTATTGTGATGGATATAAATAAAGACCTAAAAGCATCTATACAAAAATTAGCTGCAGTATTAAGGCAAGGGAAAAAAATTGTGATTTTCCCGGAAGGAACAAGAACAAATACCGGTGAATTGGGTGATTTTAAACAAACATTTGCCATATTAAGTAAAGAACTTAATGTACCTATTGTTCCAGTTGTTTTAAATGGGGCTTTTGAAGCTATGCCTAGGAGTAAACGTTTTCCTGTAATTAATGCATCGATATCTGTTGATTTTTTAAAGCCTGTTAATCCCGTAAGTTATAATTACAAAGAAATTTGCAGCGTTGTGAAGTCAAATATTAAAAAGGCGCAAAAATAATTCAATACCAAAATAAAAGATGGAGCGATAATTTAATAATTATCGCTTTTTTTGTATTTTTCCATCACAAAACAATAGCTATGAAAACACCATTAAATTCCGAAGTATTTCTTTCTACATTTAACGAACTCGAAAAGCATTTTAAGAATAAGCTATTTCGTGGTTCATGGAAAAGTTTTAAGCAAATGCTAAAAGAAGGCAGCCGTAACAACCCAATTATTTGGCAATTTAAGGAAGAGCTTTTTGAATTTACCGATTTACGCAATGCCATTGTACACAACAGGAATCACGATTACCAAGTAATTGCAGAACCACATGATTTTATTGTTAAGCGATTTACTTTTATTTCAAATCAAATTATGAATCCTAAAAAAGTAGAATCGTTTTCTAAAAAAGTATTTACTTGCCTATTAAGCGATAATATTGCAAAACCATTAGAATTAATTCACAAAAATTTAATAAGCCAAGTACCAGTTTTAAACCATAAATTAGAAGTTGTTGAATTATTAAATTCTGGTACAATTGCTTATTGGTTAGCTGCAAACAATTCAGTATCAACCGAAACAGCTACAGTTGAAGAGGTTCTAATTCATAAAGAAAACAAAGGGAACTTTCAAATTATTCCGCAAAAGACAACAGTATATCATGCTGCTGAAACATTTAAAAACTCGTACAAGAAAGTACCAAAAGATAAATATTTCGATGCGCTACTAATAACTAAAAATGGTGTTGCATCTGAAAAATTAAGTGGCATTATTGTACTTTCCGATATTGCTGAATACTTGTAAGTAATTAATAATACTATCAACCACTATCTACTCGCTAATATCCTTTTTGGTTTTAAGCAATGATCCTGACTCATCAACTAATTTAATATTGCGCTGAGGGAATGGAATTACTATACCGCGTTCTTTAATTTTATTATGCAGTTTAAGCATTGTTTCCGTACCTAGTCCAAAGCTGTTATCAAAATCGGCAATCCAAAACAGTAGTTGAAAATCTAATGTACCTTCGCCATAACCTAAAAATCGAGGTCTTGGAGCAGGATCTTGCACTATATCAGGATTCTCGTGAGCAATCTCATGTAATACCTCTAGTACGTCTTCTGGTTTGGTATCCATTGCTACGCTTAAATCAATTTTCAACCTTCTTTTTCTATCTGAAAGAGTCCAATTAATCATTTGGTTCGAAATAATATCGCCATTTGGCACAATAACCTCTGAGCCATCGTAAGTACGCACAGTACTTGCTCTAAAACCTATATCCTTAACTACTCCGGTAAGTTCGCCAACCTGTATTATATCGTCAATTTTAATGGGGCGTTCAAACGCTAATATTAAACCTGAAATTAAATTATTAAAAATATTTTGCAGACCAAAACCAATACCAACGCCTAAAGCTCCTATTATAATGGTTATTTTCTCTAACTCAATACCGGCAAAAGCCATAGCCATTAAAAAGCCCAGACTAATTATTGAGAAACGAACAACTAAAGTAATGGTTCCTGAAGCTCCTTTTGGAGTATTTCTTCGTTCAAATATTTCCTCGTTTAAAAACAACCTAACTATTTTAGATAACCAAACAGTAAAGTGTATTGTGAAAATAAAAGCAATAATATTACTTAACGATATTGATGTAGTACCAATTTCAAAATTATACATATACATACTTGTAAGCCAATTAAGCAGCTCTTCTTTAACACCAAAACTTTTTAAAGCCCCATTAAACCATAAAACGGTAAATACAATAATTAGTATGTTTCTTATTTGCTTAAATAACGAGTTATAATGATTCTTTAAAATATTTGAATATTTAAATTCAGGCAAGTTTAATATCAGTTTTACTAATGCCTCTACAACAATATACCCCGACAAAAACATTATGCCTGTAATAATAGCATGAATTGAACCTATAAGAATAATATTAGAAAGTATTACATTACCTACTATGTTAAAGAAAAAAGAAGCTATTTGCAAAATAATTATTACGAATAAAATAAATCGCACCAACACTTTCATTGAAAAATTAAATTTTTGAAATCTTACTCCCTTAATTATGACTACTACTACTAAAACAGAAACCAAGGCAATTATTAAATAAACTAATCGGGATACAGGAAGAGAGCTGTCAATTAAAAACTGAGTTGCCCTAAACAAATAATAAGCTGAAAAAACAAACATTGTTAATATAGTTTGCCTACCAAACAGTTCAATAATTAATAATAGCAATATTGGCAACATTAAAATAATCCAACCAGTCCTAATTCCTTCAGGCAAATCGGCAAAAACAGCTATTGTAATCCATGTGAAAATTACACTAGCTAAAATGGGGCGGTTAATTAGTAAACTACTTGCCTTATTCTCGATAACAATTGTATAATAATTCGAATTTATTATTGACTTTTTTAGATAAAAAAAGGCAAACAAGAACAAAACAAATATTATAACAACAATTAACATTCTTGTGCTATTTTGTTTAATATATTGTTCCGAACTGCTAATTGCACTTGTATTTATTACTCTTTTTTTACTTAAAACCGTATCTGCTTTATATTCGACAAACGCTTTCCATATTATATCTTGTTCGGGTATTAATAAATTCTTTAAAATATTTTCGCGACTTGCAGTAATCTTAGTTTTATACGAAAATAAATCATTTGAAAGTTTATTACACTCCGAGCGCAAAGTTAAAAACTGACTTTGCATTTTTTTTAATTCTTTCCGTAGTACTTTAAAATCATTTTTTGTTTGTACCATGCCAACTTTTAATTCATCAGGTATATCGGTGTTTTTTACACTAATAAGTGTCTCAAGCCATACATGGTATGTGTTATTCACTTCGTTATATAATTTATTGTATTGTTCATCTTTATCAGTAATGGGTTTATATATATTATCTAGTTGACTGTTTAGGCTTTTCCATTCCTTATCCCACTTTTCAAGAGTCTCTAAACTAAAGTCATTAATATTTAAACTGTCAAAAATTGCCGATTCAACTTCGTACTCAGTTTTAATCTTTTCAATATCTGCTATCATTTTAACATTACTGCTCTCTTCGTATATAATTTGATTTATTTGCAATAAACGATTTCTCGATTCTCTATTATAATCAGGTATTTGAGATAATAAAATAGCACTGTAAGTTTCCTCTTTAACAGTAGCGTTATCTTGACCATAACTATTCGCAAATAGTAGTAATACAGTTAATAGTGATGCTATTATTTTAAGTGTTTTTTTCATATAGGGCAAGCATAAAGAAATGTTGATAATATTTAACATTTAAAAATAGCAACTTTTTAATTAATAACGCTATAAACAAAATAGTAATACCTTATATCCGCAAAGTGAGGGTGTGGCTTATTGGCAAATAGCATGTTGAAATAAATTAACTTTGCTCTTTAATTTACAAGCCACGCCCTAACTAATTAGATGTTCGATTGGTAACTTGCATATGTTAGGTAATTAACTATAAACCTTTTATTGGTATTTATGTTTACTATAAAACATTTATTACAAACTAAAACAGAATAAAATGAAAGCAATTAAACTGTTATTAAGCGGCTTACTGATTTTAACAAGTATTTTATCTTTTGGACAAGAATTAAATGCAAATATTGAAAAAAGCTCCATTAAGTGGACTGGTAAGAAAGTTGGTGGGGAACATTATGGGCATATCAATTTAAAAAATGGATTTGTTCATATAAATGCAGATAAAATTTCAAAAGGCAGCATTGTTATAGATATGACTAGCATTACCAACGATGATTTAGAAAACGAAGAGTATAATGCAAAGCTTATTGGACATTTAAAATCAGACGATTTTTTTGGTGTAGAGAAATTCCCTACTGCTACATTACATATTACTGAGTCAACAAAATTTACTGATGGAACTGCAGAAGTAAGTGGAGAATTGACCATTAAAAACATTACACATCCCATTAAATTTAAAACAAGTTACAAAGACAAAGTATTTAATGCCACAATTGTTATTGATAGAGCAAAATACGAAGTTAAATATGGCTCTGAATCCTTTTTTAAAGGATTAGGTGATAAAATAATTGAGGATGAATTTACACTTGACATAAAACTTGTTGTAAACTAAATGAAAATGCAGTTTGGTATTAGCTAATCCTTTAGCAAAAGCAGAAGATATAAAAGGAATGATTGCCTTTTCATATATTCATGGCATTGACGTTGTGGAATAATATACACATAGATAATAATAAATAAGGATGATTCTATATTGAGTCACCCTTATTTAATTTTAAAAATATGCTTTCCTTTTATTCTGGAGTATTTACCATCCAATTGGAAAAATCGTGCAAATAATCCCAATAGTTTTTAAGTAAATTATCAGGCAAATTTAAATTGGGCAATAACTCTTTATATATTTTAAGCCACTCTAACCTACCACTTGGCGTAATTTTAAAATGACTATGACGAGTTGCCAGCATCGGTTTACCTCTGGTTTGATTAAAATACTCGGGCCCACCAAAGCGTTGAATAAAAAAATTTGCCGAATGTTTTTTTGCTAACTCCAAACCCATACCTGCAGGCGGAAACAAATGTTTTATCGGACTCTCTATTAAAGCATCATAGTGGTCAGATATTAATTTACGAATACCCTCCTCTCCTACTAATTTAAGTATCTCAAAATTTGGTGGTAATATTTCAGGGCGTTCTCCAAAGGGGAGCTTCTTTATTTCTAATTCCATAATTCTATATTTAACTATAAGCAAATTAACAATTAATATAAATAATAGTTCATTCAATTGCCTTAATTAATTTATCATAGTTTTAATATTTTTCCTTTTCTTGCACTTGGAATCAGCAAAGAATAAATATATGAGTAAGCGTGAATTAAAATCATACTTAAAAGAGTTGAAAAAAGCTCAACTTGAAGAACAAATTATTGATTTATACGATCGCTTTAAAGACGTAAAGGAATTTTATAATTTTGCCTTTAACCCTAATGAGAATAAGTTAATTGAAGAATGTAAATTTAAAATCTCGAAGGAGTATTTCCCAGTAAGTAGCAGAAGACCAAAGATGCGCCGTTCGGTTGCACAAAAATACATTAAGCATTTTATACGACTTGGGGTTGACACTCCAATAATTACAGACATAATGCTTTATAATATTGAAATTGCTCAAACCTATTCGAAAGATGTATATATTAAACAAGAGGCTTTTTACAAAAGTATGCTAAAATCATTTAGCGATACAATAAAATACATTTCGGATAATGGATTAAAAAGACAGTTTATTGAAAGGCTCGAAATAATTGTTGACGAAACAAGTGACCAAAATTGGTTTAATACTAAAGGATTTGATTTAGCCTTGGATTCACTAATCTAGAGCATTGATTAATAAATACGCTTCCATATTTTCACAGCTTTTTTTCTTTATAATTAGTTAAAAAAATTAACCGTAGCTATGGCTTCCGAAACAAGTTAGGAACAGGTTATGCTTGTTTTTTTTCCTTTTTTAAATAAAAAATAATCACAAAAATTACCGAAAGGTATTTACAAACCAAAGTACTAGAAACAAATACATAAGAATAAAAATCTACCTATTCACTTTTTATTACAGAAATAACCTTTTGTACTTTCTCATTTGGCACAGCCATAGAAAGAGTATATTGATAAATCATCCAATTTTCATTCTCTCTCTGTAAAACTCCTGAGCCTCTACAAACACCCATCCAAGTATTTAACTGTTCGTTAAACCAAGCCACATTTCCAGCTTTATTAAAGTAAATATTTCTGTCAAAAGATGTGAAATCCCATGCTTTTCCCTTATCAAAATAAGGTTTAGCAAAAGTAAAAAACTCATTTTTAACCCATACTTCCTCTTTTGCTGTGCCAATATAAATTCCTTGTTCGGCTATATCATCAAAATAAGTTATATCAGCATTAGCTGCTTTCAAATGCCAATTATCAAGTAGGATATTTATTTCATTAGTCCACTCCTCTTGATTACAAATATTTATTCTATTGCAAGATAATTGAGTAACAGCAAATAATGTTATAAAGATTATATATTTCATTTTATGAAATTTTAAATATAAACGTACAACTTTATACATTAATAAT
>JAUXEM010000181.1 GCA_030620515.1 Salinivirgaceae bacterium | reverse complement strand
TTGTATACTTAAAAGAAATATGGGGAACTAATGTTTTTGGTAAGTTTGTTTTCATCTTATATGCAAAGATAAGAAACTATGCACCAATCCTAAAATTGACCTTTAGGTCGGTATCTACTCGATTTTTCCTTCTTCAAATTAATGTTTCATAAATAGATAGTCGGAAGCTCTAAAATGTAATTTGTACTTCTTCCACCTTCACCTGAATCCGACAAGACTCCCTTTTCGATTAAATCTTGGATATCTCTTCGGGCTGTATCTCTATGTACTTTTGTCATCTTAGCCCATTTAGATGAATGCAACTTGCCAATAAAGTCACCTTGAAGTTTATTAATCATTTCAATTTGTCTCTCATTGAATTGGGTTGCTTTATGCAACTCCCAAAACTTTGCCTTTACCAATATCTTCGATAATGTTTTATTAGTTGTTTCAAGCGCTTCAGTTAAGCGTTCAAAATACCAGACTAGCCATTGACTTACGTCCATACTGCCCTTTTGAGTAGACTCCAATATATTATAATATCCATTTTTAGATTTCAAGATTTGAGCCGACATACTATAAAACCTTTGGTTGGTTCTGTCTGCTCTGGCTAATTGAGTATCTGCAATGGCTCTAGCAATTCTTCCATTCCCATCATCAAAAGGGTGGATGCTTACAAACCATAAATGGGCTATTGCTGATTTAACTACAGACTCCATACTTTCATCTGTATTAAACCACTCTATAAATTGTTTCATTTCTGCCTCTAATCGTGAAGATTCAGGAGCGGTGTAATGTACTTTTTCCTTTCCCATGGCACCTGATACAACTTGCATTGGACCATGTTCATCCCCTCTCCATTCACCTACTGTTATCTTATATATTCCACTTCTTCCTGCTGGAAATAGGGCAGCATGCCACCCACACATTCTATCCTTGGTTAAGGGGACTTTATATTTCTGAGTTGCATCTAACATCATCTCAACAACCCCTTCTACATCCCGACTTGCATTAGGCAATCCTGATATTTCCATTCCTAGTCTTCGAGCTACGGAAGATCTTACTTCTTCTGGATTCAATAACTCTCCTTCGATTTCACTTGACTTAACAATATCCTCCGTTAATGTCTCAAGTACGGCTTCCTCTCTTAATTCGAACCCTATACCTTCCATTCTTCCTATTAATCTACCTTGTAAATCACGCACCTTACTTACGTGCGGAAGCAGTATATCGTTATCCCATTTAAAATTTGGCCAATCTTTGCTTTGATGTAAATACATTGTTGTTACTTTTAATGCCGTATGTAATGCTACAAATATAGTGTGTATTTCTCAAATCACAAAGTAAATGACGTGTTATTTACGTCAATAAAGGTATTTATTTGCCGTACCGTAAGTTAAACGCCGCGTAATTTACGTCGTATATGATGCCTAATTGCCGTATAAGCCTAGAAAAGAATTGGTTTTTTTAAATTACCTACAACGGTGGCGATACATGCAGAGCGGTTTAGGTAACTCAAAAGATTCCGTTTCATTCATAGCCAAATAAATTTGGTTGTCAATTTACTAATATTTTTTCAATTATAGCTGAATTTATTAGGCGGATTTTCAAGTATGTATTGCGTTTCAATTTCCCCATTAACTAGCTTTGCTTGTTTGTATTAACTGAAAAGTGCACCAGTAATTCAATCCAAAAGTATACCATTTAAAGTAAATAAAAAAGTAAAGTTTCATGAAGTTTGGGGTACCCCAAACTTCATGAAACTGGTGCGCGGATTTTTTTTGTTTGATATTAACTGTTTGTCCTGTTTTTACTTTACCTGCGCCTTTTGAATTTAGGGTTACTCTACCAATTATTGTTTTTTTAGTATTTGGTATTATTGAAAATACTTGATTGCCTGATGTAATATGCTGATTGTCACTCCATATTTTATTAAAGGCAACTGTTCCGTTAATTGGTGAAATAAGTACATATTGGTCAAACCACCATGCTATACGGCTTTCTAAGTTATTGAATAATTCTTTTAATATTTGTTTATGTTGGCTTAACTGCTTTGACTGCTCTAACTCATATTCTACAATCTGCTGCTGCAATTCGTTTATTTGAAGTTTGGTATTTATTACTGATGATTTGCTTGAACGCAACGCAATAGCTTCTTGTATTGTGTTCTTTTTAGACTTTTCTAAATCGGATGTTGATATTACTTGTTTTGCATGTAGAGTTGAATCACGATAATATTGTTTTTTTGTAATATTACACTCCTCATTTTTTAAAACGGCTTGTTCTTGAAGTATTTGCACATAGGCTTTTAACTGTTTTTGTTTTTGATACAATGAGATAAGTTTTGTTTCAAAGTATCTCATTTCAATAAATTGATGATACTCTTGTGATGCTTTATAAAAGGCAGAATATGAACCTTGCACATCACCTAGCTGTAACGTGTCGGGTAAGAAAGTAAATAATTGAGGGTTATATAGCTCAATATTTATTTTAGAGAGTTTAGAACTTAAAAGCATAATATGCTTATTATTAGCTGAGTTTTTTATAATACCAAGTTTCTGATTTATTGAGACAAATTGAGAGTCGGCAACAAAGATATCTGATAAATTACCGCTATTTTTAGCTGTTATCTCAGCTGGTGGATTTTGAGTTACAATTTCAACATCAGCTACTATAATATCGGGATATTTGAAAAAGAAACTACCTGCAAAAACTAATAATACAATTGATAAAATAACAACTATTCCGTAGCGAATAATTCTATTTGGTATATGTCCAAGTATCTCTTGAACTTCATCACTTCGTAATTCAATATTATTGTTATAGCTTGGCATAAATTTAATTTCCTAATTCTAATTGATTCTTGACCAATTGATAATATGCACCTTTTTTCTTTGCCAATTCAGTATGATTTCCTGTTTCAACAATTTTTCCTTTGTCGAGTACAATAATTTGATCGGCATTTTTTACAGTACTTAATCTGTGTGCTACAACAACAACTGTTCTGCCTTTAAAATACTCATGCAGATTTTCCATAATAACTTTCTCGTTATTGGCATCTAAGGCATTTGTAGCTTCATCCAAGAATATATATTCGGGGTTTTTATAAACTGCACGAGCAATTAACATGCGTTGCTTTTGTCCTTGACTTGTGCCACTACCCTCTTGCCCAATTTTTGTGTTATAGCTTAATGGTAATTCTTCAATAAACTCTTGTATGTTGGCAACTTTCACTGCTTCTAATAGTTTTTGTCTATCTACAGTTTCATCACTTACGGCAATATTATTTGCAATGGTGTCTGAAAAAACATATCCGTCTTGCATTACTACGCCACATTTTGCACGCCACATACGTTGGCTATAATTATCAATATCGGTTTTTCCAACCTGTATTTTACCCTCAATTGGCGGATAAAAACCGAGCAATAATTTTAACAGTGTAGTTTTACCACTACCACTTGCTCCAACAATAGCTGTAATCTTATTTTGTGGTATTTGCAAATTGATATTATCTAATACTTTTGGTGAATGTGGTCCTTCGTATTGAAACATGAGGTTTTCAATGTTTATATCTTTTTGCTCTGGGAGTTCACCTAATTTTGGTTCATTAACATCTTCCTCATCGTCTTTTTCGTGTATCTCTCCTAAACGCTCTAAACTTATTTTTGCATCTTGGGTACTTTGCATAAACTGTATCATTTGGGCAATGGGACTGTTCAACTGACCTGTAATATATTGTACTGCCATCATCATACCTAAAGTCATATCGCCAGCTATAACGGCTGTGGCTGCAAAAAATGAAATTAAAATATTCTTACCCTCGTTAAAAAATACAGAGCCTGCTTGTTGATATTGGCTAAGAGCCAAACCCTTTATACTAACTTTAAACAGTTTTGCCTGAATACGTTCCCACTCCCAACGCTTCTGTTTTTCGCAGTTGTTGAGTTTTATCTCTTGCATACCTGTAATAAGCTGATAAAGGTTGCTCTGGTTGTCAGCTTCTTGTTGGAAACGTTTAGAATCGAGTGTGCGTCTTTTTTTCATAAAGAGCAGAACCCAACCTATATAAAGTAAAGAACCCACAAGAAAGATTGCAAATATTTTCCAACTGTAGAATGCTAATACTGCTCCAAAGATTATCAAGTTAACAAATGAAAATAATATGTTTAGTGTTTCTGATGTGAGGAAATTTTCAATTCTGCGATGGTCGCCAATGCGTTGCATTAAATCGCCAATCATTTTAGTATCGAAAAAACCAATGGGTAGTTTCATTAACTTTATCAGAAAGTCGGATATAAGCGATATGTTTATGCGTGTACTTATATGTAAAAGTATCCACCCCCTAATAAAATCGGTTGCCATACGAGCAATAAATAGTACCATTTGGGCTATTAATACCAAATAGACAAAATTCAGGTTTTGGGTATTGATACCTACATCGACAATGCTTTGAGTTAAAAATGGAAATATAAGTTGTAGCAAGCTACCAAGTAGCATACCTAATGCTAACTGTACTAAAAACTTTTTATGTGGTTTTAGGTATTGTAGCAAAAAAGTAAGTGATGTACGATTATGTTTATCGCCATCCATTTCGTAAAATGCAGGGGTTGGTTCTAATAGTAGTGCCACGCCAACATCTTCACCGTCTTGTTTGGTGGTTGCCCACTGCTTGTTGAATTCTTCGGTTGTGTAAATTACTAAACCGTGAGCAGGAACGGCAACGTAAACTTTACCATTCTTAATTTTATAAACTACTACAAAATGGTTCTGTCCCCAATGGGCAATAAATGGCACAGGGTCTTCTTCTTGCATCTTTTGAAGTGATGCTTTTACTCCCATTGTACGAAAGTCAATAGCTTCGGCAGCATCGCTTATACCTAGCATACTTACTCCCTCACGTGTAATAAAACTTTTACTGCGTAGGTTTTGTAAGCTATATTTTTTACCGTGGTGTTCAGCTACCATGCGTAAGCATGTGGGACCGCAGTCCATGGCGTCGAGTTGTTTGTGGAATGGGAAAGTTTGCAAGCTGTATTATATTTTAAAGAAAATAGGTATAATAAAAACTGACTTGGCAGTTACTTCTACTTCTGTCTTTATATGGTTTGTAACTAATCTTTTGGCTTCGCTAAGCAAATCTGAAAATGCCGAACCTGTTGCCTCTATATTTATAATAACACCCTTTTCATTTACAACACACCTCACGCAAACCTGCCCTTGCTCCCAATAATGCATTGCCAATGGTGGAATTTTCACTTTATCCTTAAAAAAGCACATATATTCCTTTTTGCCATATATGATTTTAGCTCCAAATTCACTTTTGAAAATTATACTCAAATCTTCATAAATACTATTTATAATGTATGTTACAACAGTATCAATCGTATTATTTTTATAATAAACTACTTTTTGTAGCTGAAATTCTTTATAATATGATTTACTATTTAAGCATCCATCCTCATAAAAACTAAAAATGCCAGCTTTTCGCTTTGTTGTGGGTGAACTCACATAACCATGTAAAATTAAACTATTGTCTACTTTATAATCATTTACTTCCCAAATAGTATCATTAATAAATGTTAACTCTCTTTTGTAATAAAATTTTTCTTTATCAACTCTTATCCATTTTCTTTTGCTATAATATTCGACTATATCAGGGCTTTGACTATTAACAGTGAGTGTCTGAATAATAAACAGACTAATTAAAATTATTTTACACATAAAATAAAGAATTTGCTATAATGAAATTTGCAATGTGTCAGAAAGTTGCGCATTTGTTAACACTATTTTATACAACCCTTTTTTAGGAAAAGCGATAGTAATATTTTCATCGTTTTCAATTAGATATTGAAATACAGGCACTCCATTATTCTCTAAAGCAGGTATTACCTGTATTAATGTTGGTAATGAAAATTTATAATTAATAAAGTCAGATAATGGTAGATACTCTGAATAAACCCAATCATACCAACTTGGTATATTTTTGATTGCTCCACTTTTATCATAACTTATAAAATAATCATAATCCCCTGATTTATCTATTTGCAACACATAAGCTGAATTCTCTTCTTCAAAAGAAATCACATAATCTTTACCGTATGTGTTGTCTTGAGCAATACTCAGAACATCTTCATTTAGCTTTCGCATTAATGCATTTCCTAATAGGGGCCACCTCTGTTCAATGTGACCGTACCCAGCTAAAACAACTAACTTTCCTTTGTTTTTATCATATACTTTACAAATGTTTTTAGCACCCTTTACATCTCTTCTTATTCCGCGTGAATCATCATAGCTAATTAGCTCAAACCCCAATACTATAGCTTTCCTTACTAAATTACTATAAATAGGTTCATTTGTATAATAGCCGGTGCTATGAATTGGATAACCTCTTTTTTGTAATGCTGAATCTTCAGATGAATAGCTTTCTAATGCAAGATATTTATACCCTATCTCTTTTAACATTGCAAGTTGACTAATTAAAAAAGCTCTATGAATAGGACGATGGTGTGCTTCATTTATTAATAGAACATTAGTGCTTTCATACAATCTCATTAAACTATCTTGCGAAATACCAAATTCAGATAAATTAGTGCTATCTTTTTTTGTAGATTTACTAAGTCTTTTGTCAATATACCATTCTACCTTATCGTATTTTCCCATATAAGAATACAAAGTTGCAGCTAATTCTAAATACGTTCTATTATAATTGGATTCAAAATACTCTGTTTCGTGTTCGCTGAAATATAAAAATGCATCATATACACTTTTTTCATAAACAACAGATATTGGATCCTGCAGTTGACTATAAGAATTTATACTAAATAGTATTAGCAATAAAATGATATTAATAGATTTAAATGTAAGGGTCATAGTTGCAATTGTTGGGTTTTGAATCAAGCTGTTTATTCTCTCTAAAGGCTCTGCAATCTACGCACATATAGCGCTTTTCACAGTCTTTGCAAATATCTATTCTGTCTTTTGACAATCTCCATATTTTTTGAAATTTTTTAGAGTTAATTATTAAATTTATATCAATATAATCTCCATAAGTTTCTGGCATAAATAAGCAATTTTTAACTTTGCCATTACTATCAATAGTTACTTTTTTGTTTAAGCAAGTATTGTACTTTAATCCTTCAAAATATAATTGTTCATCTAAAATAAATTTACTTTTATGTGAATAACAAAAATCACTAAACGATTTCTCTTTAGAAAAAAGAATTTTTGTCTGTTTCTTTCTAATGGACTTATTTTTTTTTGCTCCTGTAAACACTATGTTTTAACATTATGTAAACGTAAATAAAATTCACGTTTTTTCCAAATTAAGAAACGAGTGCAAATTGGTTCATAATAACAGATACAGATTGTTTTATGTCTGAGTAAGCCTGTT
>JAUXEM010000148.1 GCA_030620515.1 Salinivirgaceae bacterium | reverse complement strand
GGTTTTATTGGGTGCGAAACTTCAGTGAATAACTCAGTAATTGATATTAAGGGTGAAATTCTTGTTGTTTCGCAATTCACCTTGCATGCAAGTACAAAGAAAGGGAATCGACCATCCTATATTAAGGCAGCAAAACCTGATGTATCTATACCTCTTTACAAAAAATTTATTAACACACTAAAAGCCGAAAGTAATTGCATAGTTGAAACTGGTGAGTTTGGTGCCATGATGAATGTGGCTCTTGTAAACGATGGGCCAGTAACTATTATTATTGATAGTAAAAATAGAGATTTTTAAAGATTAGAATTAAGATAATGAATGAAGACCTAACACTAAACGCAGCCCAAAAAAAAGTAGACGACTGGATAAAAACTTTTGGCGTACGCTATTTCTCTGAGCTTACAAACATGGCTGTTTTAACTGAGGAGGTTGGTGAACTTGCTCGAATAATGGCTCGCACTTATGGTGACCAGTCGTTTAAAAAAGAAGACTTGAAAGCTAATTTAGCCGATGAAATGGCTGATGTACTGTGGGTGCTGATATGCATGGCTAACCAAACAGGAGTAAACCTAAGTGAAGCATTTCATAAAAACATGGATAAAAAAACAAGCCGTGATAAAAACCGACATAAAAATAATCCAAAGCTATAAGGGCTTTTTGTTATTACCTAATATCGTCAAGTCGTTGTACGACTATGATATAAATGAGAGCTTTATAAGTTTTAGCACCTTTAAAATTAGTGAAATTGCGCCGCAACTATTACTTAGTTCATAGAATTTTACATATTTTACTTGCGAATTTTTGATGCCATTAAGACTGCTTGCAACGAGGTAGTTTATTACTAATAAGGTTTTTTAGATAAGATAAAGGCATAATAACAGAAATATATTCTATTATTGTGAAATATATTAGACAAATATGAATATACTACAAAGATATCCAGTTCCTTTCACCAAAACAGAAGTTTCTAAAAAAGTGAGTGAAGCTAAAGTTTTGGCTCAAAACATGTTTACTGCTGCAAACTTAAAGCTAGCTTTTAGTCTTATTGACTTAACAACGTTAAATGCCACAGACCAAAAAGAAAAAGGGAAGCTTTTTGCCGATAATGTGAACAGTTTTCAAAAAGATTACCCAAATATTCCAAATGTTGGAGCTATTTGTGTTTACCCTCCTTTAGTAAAAACAGTTGCCCAAAACCTTAAGACTAAAAATGTTGGAATCGCTTCGGTAGGCGCAGGGTTTCCATCGTCGCAAACCTATATTGATGTAAAGGTTCTAGAGTGTAAAAAAGCCGTTGCCGACGGAGCTACTGATATTGATATTGTTATATCGTTAGGAACCTGGTTGGCTGGAGATTATCAAACTGTTTTTGACGAGATAAAAACCATTAAAAAAGCAATTGGTAATGCTCACTTAAAAGTAATATTAGAGACTGGTGCACTACAGTCGGTAGAAAATATTTGGAATGCAAGTATTATTTCAATGGCAGCTGGAGCCGATTTTATTAAAACATCTACCGGAAAAATGCAACCAGCAGCTACGCCCGAGGCAATTTATATTATGTGCGAAGCTATTAAAGTTTTTCAGAATGAAACAGGTAAAAAGATTGCATTAAAGCCTGCTGGAGGAATGGTTGAGTCGAAAGATGCTCTTGTATATCTGTCTATTGTTAAAATGGTTTTGGGTAAGGCCTGGATGAATAATAAAATGTTTAGATTGGGAGCTAGTCGCCTAGCAAATAACTTAGTAAAAGACATTACTAAATTAGAAACAGGAAAAGATATTGAAGTGAAATATTTTTAGCAAAATACAATTAAAAGGCTGTACTTTTAAAACAGCTCCTTATTTCTTTAATCGGTTGAGCGCTTAAAAACTGGTAATGAAAAACTAAAGGTACTGCCCTTTCCTTCTTCACTTTTGCACCAAATTTCGCCACCATGCTTTTCGACAAACTCTTTGCAAATAATAAGTCCTAAGCCTGAGCCTTTTTCTTTTTCGGTACCCTGTGTAGAGAAGCTTTCTTCAATATTAAATAAACTCTTTTGTTTATCTTTTGGAATACCCATACCGGTATCCTTTATAGAAACAATCACGAACCTACCTTTTGCTTTTGCATCAATTTCAATCTTACCATTTCTTGGAGTATATTTTATAGCATTAGAAATAAGGTTTCGTAAAATAGTAAAAACCATATTTTTATCTGCCGAAAGCTTAACATCACTATATGCAAAATTTATCAAATTAATTTCTTTATTTTTAGCGCTTATATTAACAATACCAAATGCATCTTGAATTAACTCTGTTAAATCTATTTGTTCAGGTTTAAATTCTATTCTGCCAGTTTGACTTTTTGCCCATTCTAAAAGATTTTCAAGAAGCTTGAACACACTATGAGCAGCTTCATTTGCATACTTTAAGTAGTATTGAATTTTTTCATCAGACAGTTCAGAATAATTGTCTTTTAGTAAGTCGGTTAAGCCAACTAAGCCAACAAAAGGGCTACGTAAATCGTGAGCAATTATTGAGAAGAACTTATCTTTTTTTGCATTCAGAGCTCGTAAATCTTGCTCCGATTGCTCAATCATTTCCTGATACCTTTTTTGTTCTGTAATATCTTCTTTAATAGCGATAAAACTAACAATAATACCATTATCGTCTAAAATTGGTGCAATACGCGCCGATTCCCAATACAGTTCACCATTTTTCTTTTTATTTTCTAAAGTACCATTCCAAACTTCACCACTGAGGATAGTATTCCACATATCTTTATAAAGCTCTATCGGATTAGTACCTGAATTTAATATTTTAGGATTATTTCCTACAGCTTCATCAAAACTATAGCCAGTCGATTCGCAAAAATAAGGGTTAACATATTCAATATTTCCATCAATATCGGTAATAACAATACTCGACGGACTATTCATAATACCTGCAGAAAGTTTTTTTAATTCTAAATCGGCTAATTTTCTTTCTGTAATATCTGAAGCAACAATCAAATTTGCTTTGTTCCCTTCATAATCAATTACTGTTGCTGAAATATCCACCCACTTCTCCTCGCCTTGTTTGGTAATTATATGCGAATGATAATTACTTGGAGCATTCTCACCTTTCAGTCTCTTCTTGCTAATATTGTCAATGGCATCTCTTTCTTGAGGATGGATAATGGTTTTTGGAATTATTGTTTTTGAATCGTTGTTACTATATCCTGTTATTTTCTCCCATGCTTTATTCACTAAATATATCTTTTCATTGTCTTGAATAGCAATTGCCGAACTTGTAGTATCAAAAATACCACGCAGCCTTTGTTCACTTTCAATCATTGCTTGCTCAGCCAATTTTCTTGATGTGACATCTGAAATAACACCATCAAGCCATAGAATCTCATTGTGCTCATTATAATTACCACGACCTCGTTCGTGTACCCATTTAATAGATTTATCTTTATTTACCAATCTATATTCAATTGAATAACTGATTTGCTTTCTAATAGCATCTAAAATAATTTTAGAATTTCTTTCACGATCCTCTATGTATATAATATCAACAAATGCTATTGCCTTATTATTAATAAAATCAGAAGGTGGATAACCACTTAAGCTCTCTATTTCCTTACTTATGAATAGCATAGTCCAAAAATCGTCAATCTTACATCTAAACGCTACGCTAGGTAAATTTGCAACCAAAGTTTTAAATCGAGATTCACTTTCAATAAGCGCCTTTTCACTTAATTTATATGCTGTTATATCTCTCGAAAAACAAGAAACTCCAATTACAACATTGTCTAATAAAATAGGATTAAATGATATTTCAACATAATTTGGAACATTATCAAAATCGAACTTATCAGTTTCTTTGAAAGATTTCCCTTTTAATGCTTTATTATAGCGCTGAGCCCATAATTCTCTATAAGGTTCTGGCAAAAGTTCAACAATATTTGTTCCCTCATTCAATGGAACTCCAAAAGACAATTCAAAATACTTTTTAAAATTTGAATTCAGAGTTAAAATTCGATACTCTTTATCTATCGACCAAATACTGTCAGAGGTATTTTCTATTTGTGCTATTAAGTTAGCCTGCTCCTCTTTGTATTTTTGTTTTGCATTTTGTTTTAGTGTTATATCTCTTGAAACACCTATTACACCCTTAAAAATTCCACTTTCGTTAATAATTGGATTCGTTATAGTTTCCAACCACACCTTGCTTCCATTGGCATGATAAAAAATCAATTTCCATTCTTTTCTTGTGTTAGGACTTATATTTTTTTTGCGATCAGCAAATGCTTCTTTAATTATAGCAGCACTTTCAGAAGGAGCGTTTTCTAAAAAACTACCATCTTTAAAATGTTTTTCATTTAATCCAAGTATACTATTCACCGAAGGACTAACATAAGTAAAATTCAAATTCTCATCGACTAGCCAAATAAAATCATCAATATTATTCACCAACAGCTCAAACTGACTCTTAATCTTTTTGAGTTCAATATTTTCGGCACGGCTCTGTTCGAGCTCCTTTACCAATTTATTATACTTGTCGTTGGTAACGTCTGAATGCTTATAATTCATGGGCTTATATTAGAAGTTACACAATCTTCAGGGTTCTTCCAATTAATTAAAATAGAATTTTTGCTTATGATATTATAATAAAAATACAAACAATTACTTGAAAAGTTTGCATAATTCATTGAATTTAATTCCTTGTAACAAAACAAAGCAAATAAACTTAGAAAGATTCGCTATTTTCGTCAGGCTATATTGCATCGTTTATGACAGAAGAAAAGAACAACATAAAACAAATAATTGCTGCCCTTCCTGAAAATACAGGAGTATATCAATATATTGATAGTACAGGAACTATTATTTATGTTGGTAAAGCTAAGAACCTTAAAAAAAGAGTTAGCTCATACTTCACAAAATCACACGATAGCGCAAAGTTGCGGATTCTTGTACGCAAAATAGTTGATATAAAGCACATAGTAGTTGACACTGAACAAGATGCTCTTTTATTAGAAAACAACTTAATTAAAAAATATCAGCCCCGTTATAATGCCTTGTTAAAAGATGATAAATCGTATCCATGGGTTTGTATAAAAAGCGAGCCTTTTGCTCGTGTATTTTCAACCCGCCAATTTATTCGGGACGGTTCAACGTATTTTGGTCCATATACATCAGGCTCCACATTAAAAGTTGTACTCGATTTTATTCGCGAAATATATCCATTAAGGAATTGCACTTTAAATTTACACCCCTCCCAAATTGCAAAAGCAAAATACAAAGTTTGTTTGGAGTATCATATTGGTAACTGTTTGGGTCCATGTATTGGCGAACAAAGCGAAGACAGCTATCAGCAAAGCATTCACGACATTAAGAACATTCTAAAGGGTAATATTGGCAAGGTAATTAGTTTACTAAAAAGCCAAATGCAAGAATTAAGTAAAGCTTACAAATTTGAAGATGCACAAAAACTTAAAGAGAAACTAGGTCATTTAGAAAATTACCAAAGCAAGTCTACCGTTGTAAACCCGAGTATTCATAATGTAGATGTTTTCTCGTATGTTGAAGATGAAAATAGTGCTTTTGTAAACTTTTTAAAGGTTGTAAATGGTGCGATTATACAAGTACATACTGTTGAAATTAAAAAGCGGATTGAAGAAGAGAAAGAATCGCTTTTATTAACCACTATAACAGAAATAAGACAACGACTAATGAGTACTGCTAAGGAAATAATAGTTCCTTTTCAACTCGATTTTAGCATAGAAAATGTTAAGTTTTTAGTTCCTCAGATAGGTGATAAAAAGAAGTTACTTGACTGGAGTATGCGTAACGCTTTCTATTTTAAACGCGAAAAACTTAAACAACAAATGAACAAAAGTCCACAAAAAAGAGTGGACAGAATTATGGAAACCATGAAAACCGATTTGCGCCTTAAAAAACAACCTGTGCACATTGAGGGTTTCGACAACTCAAATATACAAGGCTCTCATCCTGTTGCTTCATGCGTAGTTTTTAAAAACGGCAAGCCCAACAAAAGAGAATATCGACATTATAATATAAAAACTGTTGTTGGTGCCGATGATTTTGCCTCGATGGAAGAAATAATTTTACGCCGTTACCGTCGCTTACTTGATGAGGGAGCTAGCTTACCACAATTAATTGTTATTGATGGCGGCAAGGGGCAGTTAAGTGCTGCACTAAATAGCCTTAACAAACTAGGCTTAGTTGGTACAATTGCTATAATTGGTATTGCTAAAAGACTAGAGGAGATATATTTTCCAGGAGACTCTGTGCCTATATATTTAGATAAAAACAGCGAATCACTAAAAATTATTCAGCACATACGAAATGAATCGCACCGGTTTGGGGTAACTTTTCATCGTACCAAGCGCTCAAAAGACTTTATTAAATCGGAACTAAACGAAATACCAGGAATTGGCGACAAAACAGCTCAAGAATTACTTTCAACATTTAAGTCGGTATATTCTATTAAAAAAACAGCCCTACCCGAGCTTGAAAAAGCAATAGGTAAGGCTAAGGGGAATATTGTTTTTAAATATTTTAATAAAAATTCTATTTTGTAAAAATGCCAGTCTTTATGGGCGTACAATTACCTTAAAAATTAAGCATCCCTATTTTACAGTAAATACTAAAAACAAAACATTAGAGCAGTCAATACTCAGTTTTAATAAATTACGGGTAACTGCCAACGATATATTGCAACAAAACTACTACAATAAATTAAAGGTTAGATTGTTAGTGATTTCTATTTCCAACTTTTTTCCCAAGAACAAAAGGCTAAACAGATGGAGATAAAAAAGAACGAGAATTTCAATGTATAATTAGTAATATGCAATATGTAATTAACTCTTAAATTATTAATTACACAATACCTACCCAAATAAGTAATAAGGGCTAATTGTTTATTATTCCTTGGTAAAAATCCACTCATTACCTTTACTAAGCTTATCGTTATAGAAGTATCCCCCGTCGGTAAAATGCTTTATGTTTTCTGGTTCTGAAATTTCATTTTTAATAATATATCTGCTCATTAAGCCACGAGCTTTCTTGGCAAAAAAGCTTAGTACTTTATAATCACCATTTTTAAAATCTTTAAATACAGGAGTAATTATTTCGGCTTTAAGTTGTTTGGTTTTTATCGATTTAAAATACTCGTTAGATGCCAAATTAATTAACACACTGTCACCTTGGGCTTTCAATTGCTTTTGGATATTTACAGTTATGGTGTCGTCCCAATATTCATATAAGTTTTTACCTTTTTCGGTTTCTAATTTAGTCCCCATCTCTAAGCGGTATGGACTAATTAAATCTAGTGGTTGCAATACACCATAAAGTCCTGATAAAATGCGTAAATGTTTCTGTGCAAAACTAAAATCGCTATCGTTCCAATCATCAACATTTAAACCAGTATAAACCTCACCTTTAAATGCGCACAAGGCCTGGCGTGCAATAGCTTCACTAGGTTTAGGATGCCATTGTTTAAACCGCATGTGGTTTAAAGCTGCTAGTTTATCGCTAATACTCATTAGTTTCATTAATTCATCTGCAGTATGTTTTTTCAAAACCCCAACCAATTCTTTGGCTTGTTTGGCAAAAACAGGATTTGACTTTTGTTCCACAACTCTTGCATTTTCAAAATCGAGTGTTTTAGCAGGCGATATTACAAGTAGCATATTTATAAATTTAGTGACTAAAGTTAAAAGTACTTATAGTACCAAGAGTTTAAAGAAACAGAAATAGCGTTTTTATTCCAGTAACTAAAGTTCAAAATTATTAATAATAGTTTGAGTTTTATATTATAATTATTTATAACCCCTAAAATCTGCAGGGCAAAAGCATTCAAAATATTAGTACAGAAAATAAATATATTTCTCCACGAATTAACACGGAATAGCACTAATTCAAATCAACTAATGGTGAATTTAAATATTTTTTCGTGTTAATTCATGTAATTCGTGGACATTTTATTTTTTATATTTTTAAATGCTTTTGCCCTGCTAAAATCTGCAAGTCACGGTGTGTGTTACCTGCCTGTTTGGCAGACAGCTTGATTAATAGGAGTTTATAATAATAAAACAAGTGCCGTTAAAAAAGCTCTCACGCCATTACTATCAAATATTTAACCTTAATAGTTGCGGAATCAAGGTAACATTATAATTATTGTTTAGCTCGGAATTTTCATTAAGCCTAAATTGAAAAAAATGGCAATGGAGAAAAACGAGCTCCTGTATTAATTTTAATTTATCAATAGCATTCAATTAAGTGAATATAGAAAACTATCATAAACTAAAATTTGGGTTTGCGTTTAACTTTATACATTTTAAGTACTTCAAACTCTATTCATTTTTTAAAATACGGCACTCAAACTAAACTGCCCTGTATGAATAATAGGAGAATCTGTAGGTTTACGACCATTATAGTTTACAGTAAGCTGCAAAAATTTATTTAGGTTTCGCGAAATATTAACCGACCATTTATAGTTTTCTCCGTTTTGGTATCCCTCCATCATTTCATATGCAATGGTTGTTGTCTCTGCACCAGTATAATCAACATTTATTATTCCAGCACTTAATGTAGCAATTCCTTTTCCAGGCCAGCTATATTTTATTTCAGGGCCTACTCTGTGTATTAACGATTTTTCAGTGCCCCATAAATTGTCTTTTTGTTTTATCAGATAAAATATCGATACACGAAATTTTATAGAGGGTTGCCATTGAATTGTTATCCTGTCATTTAAAGATTCTATTTTACTATTCTTATCGCTAAAATATTCTGATTCGTAGAGTTTAATTTCATAGCCTGTATTATTCAAAAGCATGATTTTATTTGTAATATTCCATCGCATTTTTAACTCATTTAGGTTTGATTCAGATTGATCAAAACCATTAGAAAGAAGACGCTTTTGGTTTCTGCTATGGTAAATCCAATCCATACCAAATTTTGGATTAGTACGATTAAAAGAGAATATGTTTCTGTAACTAAAACTATTGCCAATAAGATTGGTGTCGGCTAAGCTTGTTTCAAAAGGATTAATTCTTGCCATTAAATCTTCATTAGTATGTTTTTGGCTTATTCTAATAGTGGTTGAGTTCTTAAACCGAGCAATTAATCCTTTAATACTTGTCTTATTTCGCCATATATTGCGTGGGCTAATATTAATAGTTTCGTTTAGTTTAAGCGAGTATACTTTTATATAATCGTTTGTAGGGGTGTAAATTCGAATATAGTTTGCTTCCTCAGGAAATGCTGAAATCTCAAATTCATTTAATTCTGGAATGTCATTACTGTTGTAATCAACCCACACATATATCCCTTGTCCTGCAGCTACTTCCAAATAAGAATACTCTTTGTGTGTTTCCATACCTGTACCCAGTTCATAAAAAGTAAAAAATGTTAACCACGATTTTTTAAAGCGTAGTCGGTGATCAACTCTAGCTAAAAAATTATTTTCATCTTTCAACTTAGGAGCTAGGTCAGCATCCGCTATTGAAAGTTTACGCCAGGTAAGTATTGCGTTTAGCTGGTTCATACTGCTTTTAGTAAGTTTAGTAGCTAAGCTAATATCATTTGTGTTGCTAGCTTCGGTAAGCTTATTCTCAAAAGGTAAATAATTAGTTCTGTATTT
>JAUXEM010000214.1 GCA_030620515.1 Salinivirgaceae bacterium | reverse complement strand
TATCACTAATATGAGCTAAGCCATTACCGTGTTCGTAATGCTCATGACTAAGTACTCAATATTGTCAATGTTAATATTTACTCGCTTTTCATTTTGTAAGAACAAATTTTATTTATTTGATGAATAAATAGTGGTACAACCTTTAGATTAATAAATACTTGGAATTTAACACAGTATCTATTACCAATTTAGTGGGTAATTTTAATAATTAGTTTTTCGCAAACTATCTGATAAACAGTCCCCAGTTCTCAGTCTACTCCATTAACAATTATTAACTGCTGACTGAAACTATATACAAAATAGTATTATTTGTAAGTTTTTGCACTAAATTCGCTGTAGTACCCTAATTAATATATCCTTATATCAGCAAGTAAAATAAGTAACATTCTGTAAACTAAGCAATAGTTGCGGCGCAACTTCACTGATTTTAAAAATACTAAAACTTATTAAGACTTTCATTTGCAACATAGCCGTACTGCGACCCAGAAAAAAACCGGGCTGGCATTGCGGATTTTAGATATATGCAAAATTGAATATCACAGAAAAGCGAATCGAAATCACAAGAATACTACCATACATCACATAAATTATTTTAAATATCCCATTCATGGTAACTTTACTTAAGTTAAACAAACAAATGGTTTTAAATAATATCTAAACTATTGAAGATATGTATACTGAAACAGTACTAGAAAAAATTAGCGACAAAACCTTACTATTTCAAGTGCCTACTACTATTTCGAACTTAGAACCTATATTTGTTTTCAAGATTCAAATAGCACCGCAACCTTCTTTTGCCATTAACTTAAATCCGATTCTTTCTCAAGACACATTAATGACTGATTCTGCAAATTACCTTTTTAATAGCGATGGCTATTGTAGTTTTGTTCAAAACTACCAAAACGACTATTTTATTAATGGTGATTTGAAACTATTGGACTTTAATGACTCGGGAAATAATGAATTATCACATTGTAAAATGAGTATTACTTATGGTAGAGGAAAAAGCGAAATATTTTATTTAAAAGGAATTTTTAAACTATCAGAATTTGAACAAAACTAAGCTAATGGAACTTACTATAGATCATATTGCATATGAATTAATGAGCTGGTGTAACTCTGACACTAACAGCTTTAAAGATCTTTGGTCCAACAATGGCGATTGGGAAAAAGAGGCTATTAGTAACCTAACTCAATCGTTTAATAAAAAAGAATTAGTGGTAAAAGAAGATGAGCAAGTTTATAGTACAACGAGCGACAAAATTGACTTATTATTTAATGCATCTTCCAATATTCCATCAAAAAAAATACTAGCCGGATTGTCTTGTGAATCACTTGAAAATTCAGATAATTATAAAAAGCAAATAATATGTGAGCTTAAAAAATTAAAAGAGAGTAGCTTAAAAGAAGAATTTAGCACAGCAAATGTATTTTTAATTAGTTTATACTTTGATCTTAGAAAAAGAGAATTCTTACATGAAAATAATTTTATAGAGATATTTAATAATCTGGAAATTGGATGTGCAATTAGAAAGATAAAATAAAACCATTGACCAGGCATGTTTTATTTCATCATGCTTCCCCATCCCTATAAATGGTTTGTAGCGCTTGCTGCAAACCATTTTTTTTATGAAAAGGTATTCATTTTCGAAAAAAGCAAATCTTTTCTGTTTTTAGATAATGGAATTTCCTCACCATCAACTATAACATGACTAGCTGCAACTTCGTCAAGTTCAGCCAAGTTTACAATATACGATTTATGGGTTTGAAAAAACAGTTCTACTGGGAGATGTTTGATTATACTTTTTATAGTACTCCTAATTATAAATCGCTCCGACTTATCCTTATAAATTTGCAAATAGTTTCCATCGGAATTTATGTACTTAATTTTATCTATCTTAAGTTTAACAAAATGATGGTCTTTTTTTACAAACAAACTATCTTTAATAATTAATTCCTCACTAACCTCTTCGGGTTCATCAAGTAAGGTCTTATTTTCACTTGCACTAGAAAGTGCCATTTCAATAGAAGTATAAAGATTCTCTGGTTTAAAAGGCTTTAGCAAATAGGCATTGGGATTGGTTTGCTTTGCTCTTTCCACTGTAGCCTTATCAGAATGACTGGTTAAGTATACAAACGGTATATCTACATCGTACCGTAAAAAAGCTCCTAATTCTATGCCATCCTTATCGCCATCAATATTAATATCTACCATTACCAAATCGGGTAAATTTTGCATAATTGAGTTAATAGCCTCATTATAACTAACTGCAACATCTGTAACATTGTAGCCCAAATTTATCAGATGCATTCTTATATCCTCAGCTATAAGTAGTTCATCTTCAACAATAAGAATATTTATTTTTTCCATTTTCGTGATTAAGAAATATAAAAGTAGTAAATATTGTACAATGTGTTATGTACAAATAGTAATTAATAAAAATTAATGTACAATCAATAATGTGTAATTAATAATTAATTTTTGAGTCTCTGCTATTTTGCAATGATAGGGCAGTACAGAGTAGGATAGGAGGGCTTACTAGTAGTATTGCTAAGATGTAATTAAATGTATGAAAAAATCATAAGAACCTCACAGTATAATGTAAATATATAGATATATACAGGTCGTGAATATGGGTTCTTAAAATAAGGAAGTGTATTTATTAATCAATGCACTAGCCTACATCGCTATATTTTTTTAATTTTTCCATATCAAGTATCTCAAAGTATTTACCATCTACTGCAATTACTTTTTCGTCTTTAAAGTCTTTTAAAGCACGCGAAAGCGTTTCTGGCGACAGTTGAGTAATATCGCTTAAATCTTTCCTACTAATAGAAACGGTAAATTCTTGTGCAAAATAAACTCTTTCGCTTAAACATATTAATATATCGGCAAGCTTACCAGCAACTTGTTTCTGTGTTAGTGTTACAATACGATCATAAACTCTGCCAACCCACATATTTAAATTGGCAATAACAGCTGCTGCAAATTTACCGTTTTGTTCAATCAGCTCTTGAAACATATCGGCCTCAAACATGCAAAATTCTGAATCTTCATACACAGTGCATGTGTATGGCGAAATACGCTCATTAAATAACGATTCAAAACCTATATAGCTACCCGGGGGTTTTACACAAAATATAATATCTTTAGTATGATGCTCTAAATACGTTTTTACCAAACCTTTTTTCAGAAATAATATTTTAGATGCATAAGTACCTTGCTTACAAACAATTTCGCCCTTACGATAAGTTACAACATGTTGTTTTTTCATGAGTATCTCTTGCTGATCTTTTGCAAGCGACATAAAACAAGTATTTAAACAATTACAATCTTGACAATTAATACTTTTCATTTAAAATATTTTAGCTTGTGTAACTCAATAAAGCACAACTGTAAATATAAAAATATAATCAAAACTTTACTTGATTTAAATCAAGTATTTTCTTAGTCAATTGGGATGTACCTATTTGATTTATTTAGACCCAAATTTCAATAAAAGTATAAAGGCTAGTTATACTTTTGAAAAGTAATTACTTGAATAGTAATAATTATAAATAAAGAAAAAATACTTTAATTAAAAATATAAACTTTTAACTATGGGTAAAAAATTGAAAAACTCAATCGCAACTCTAATCTTTACAATTATATTACCGCTTGGTGTACTTTGGCTTACTGTTTTTATAGCAGGCTTAGCAAAAAAGCCTACACAGGTTAATATAGAGTTTAAAAATGACCATGTTTCTTCTGTCGACCATAAACTCTTCGATATTCTCCAACAAAATTTCGAAGACCCACGAGAAGTAACAATTGCATGCCTAAAGTGCCATAACGGACGCGACAATGAAATTATGGCATCGGCTCACTGGAAATGGGAGCGAGAAACAACTATTGCTGGAAAAGGTGCTGTTACAATTGGCAAAAAAAATCTGATAAATAACTTTTGTACTGGCGTAACAGGTAATAATGGCTCATGTATGCGTTGCCATATTGGTTACGGATGGGAAGATGATACCTTTGATTTTAACGACAGTAAAAATATTGATTGTTTAGTTTGCCACGACAAAACCGATACCTATTTTAAACAAAAAGGACATTACGGTTGGCCAGCAACAGCAGAAACTGCCAACAAAGAGTATCAGGTTCCCGATTATAATAATGTTGCCCAAAATGTTGGTTTGCCCGATAAAGATAATTGTGGAATATGTCACTTTTATGGTGGTGGTGGCAACAATGTTAAACATGGCGATTTAGAACAGGCTTTAATAGGATGTAAACGCGAGGTTGATGTACATATGACTATTGATGGTTATGATATGACTTGTATTGATTGTCATAAAACCGAGAAACACAATATTACAGGTCGCTTATATTCTGTTTCGTCAACAAATACAAATCGTGCAACATGCGAACAGTGCCACACCAATACACCGCATAACGACAATTTATTAGACAACCACAACTTAAAAATTGCATGTCAAACTTGTCATATTCCCGAATATGCAAAGGTTAATGCTACTAAAATGTGGTGGGACTACAGCTCGGCAGGTCGCTTAACAGACGATGGCTTTCCAATATCAGAAAACGATGCCGATGGTAACCATAACTATCTATCAATTAAAGGTAATTTTGTATGGGCTAATCATGTAAAACCTGAATATACTTGGTTTAATGGTACAGCCGATCATTATTTACACGAAGATACCATAACTGATATTCCAGTTAAAATTAATGAGCTGTTTGGTTCTTATACCGACAGTTTATCTAAAATATGGCCGGTAAAAGTTCATAGAGGTCGTCAGCCATACGATATAAATAATAAAACACTTATTAGTTTAAAACTTTGGGCTCCTGAAAAGGGACAAGGAGCTTTTTGGAAAGATTTCGATTTTCATAAAGCCTCTGAAATAGGTATGAAACTAGATAACCGCCCATATAGTGGTGAATACGATTTTGTTGAAACCGAAGCGTACTGGCCAATAAATCATATGGTATCGCCAAAAGAACAAACTTTAACATGTACAGAATGCCATTCGCGAAAAAGCCGTTTAAATAACTTAAAGGATTTTTATTTACCAGGCCGCGACTATTCAAAAGCTGTCGATTATGCAGGCTTTGGTATTATTTGGTTATCGCTAATTGGCGTTATAGGACATGGTTTAATAAGAGTATTTATGTCGTTTAAACAGCGATAAAACATAGCAAATTAATAATAATAAATATCTAAATATTTAAAACATAAATACTGCATAAAGCAGATAAAATAAATAATTATGCAAAAAGTTAAAATATATAGCAAATTTGAACGGTTTTGGCATTGGACACAAATGCTTTTGGTTATTCTATTAGCACTTACCGGTTTCGAAATACACAGTACTTTCACATTATTTGGATACGAAGAAGCTGTTAGATTACACTCGGTGGCAGGATGGTCATTTTTAGTACTAACAATATTTGCAGTATTTTGGATGTTAGTTACTGGGCAAAGCCGTCAGTTTATTCCGGTACGTCGTAATGTAAAGTCGCAAATAATGTACTACATGGTTGGTATTTTTAAAAAAGCACCTCACCCTGTAGAAAAAACAGCCGATTGTAAACTAAACCCACTACAACGAATTGTATATTTTTCTCTTATTATTTTGGTTTTCCCGGTGCAACTTATAAGTGGTTTTCTTTATATGTTTTTTCACTATCCTGACAGAACGATTGAGGTATCTAACTTAGGTTTAGTTGCTATAATACATACACTTGGTGCTTTTGCTTTATTGGCATTTATTGTAGTTCACTTATATTTAATAACTACTGGTCATAAGGTATTTACCAACTTATGGTCTATGATAACCGGTTACGAAGAGCTTGAATGTGGC
>JAUXEM010000240.1 GCA_030620515.1 Salinivirgaceae bacterium | reverse complement strand
GCCACGTCCTATTGGCGACATGTTATTTTTAATGGTTGGGTTTTATATTTTACTATTATGTTTCAATGTTAATAGGTGGTTAGCTCTGGTTGGAGCTCTAGCTTTTGGATTATCGTCGCTAAATATTCTTTACCTTGAAACGGGTCATAATACTAAGGTTAGTGCAATCTCTTTTATTCCTCCCTTAATAGGAAGTGTAATTTTTGCTTACAGAAAAAATGCTTTAATTGGAAGTGCCTTGCTGAGCATTTTTGTTTGTCTGCATTTGAGTGCTAACCATCTTCAAATGACTTACTATCTGCTTTATATTATTATAGCTATTACTCTGGCTGAATTCTATTCTTTCTTTAGAAATAAGATGTTGCCAAAGTTCTTTAAAATATCATCTCTTTTATTGTTTGCTGGTATTTTAGGTATTCTGCCAAGTATTTCAAATTTAATTATTACAAACGAATACAGTAAATACACTATTCGGGGCGAATCGGAACTTAGCATCTTAGCGAATAATAAAGTACCAAACAGCGCTTTGTCAAGCGATTATATAAAAGAATATAGCCTAGGCTTCGGAGAGATTTGGTCTTTAGTTATTCCTAACATTAAGGGCGGGGAAATGGGGCTTTTGGGCAATAAGAATGAGCTTATGTCTAAAGTTAGTGCAGTAAATAAAAGTACGATTGCACAACAACCTTCTTATTGGGGAGAACAAAATGCTTCGGGTGGAGCCTTTTATTTTGGTGCAAGTGTTTTTTTGTTATTTGTATTGGGAATGTTTTTCGTGAAAGATAAAATTAAGTGGGCACTATTTGCTATATCGTTATTGGCAATAATATTGTCATGGAAATATAGTCCTGTCCTAAATTGGTTTATTGAGTATGTTCCTCTTTTTAATAAGTTTCGAGACACTAAAATGATGTTGATTCTTGCTCAATTATCATTTCCTCTTTTAGGTTTTATATTCTTAAATAGTTTGTTGGAAACGGACATTAATAAGAAAAAGATAATATATGTTTCTTCAGGTGTAGCTTTTCTGTTATTGCTTTTTTATATGATTCCTTCTGTTTGGTTTAGGTTTTTTAGTAATGGAGAACTAACCCACTTCAATAATTTAATAGAGACCTATAAAAATAATCCAAATGCATTATTGCAGATTGGTGATTTGAAGAATGAAATAGAGAATGTTCGTATAAGTATTTTTAGACAAGATTGTTTGAGAAGTATTGTCTTTATTTTGCTTACATCTGCAACTCTATATCTATTTGTAATTCGTAGAATTAAAAAACAGTATTTTATTTTAATTCTGGGAGTTTTAATGCTTGTTGACTTATGGGGTGTGGATAAGCGATATTTGAATAATGAAAAAGATGGGCCGCAATACAATAATTGGGTGAAAGCTTATGATTATGGAAACCCGTATAAAGCATCGGTTGCAGATAATGAAATTTTGAAACAAGAAATAGCAAACCTACCTTTATTGACTAAGAAAGTTGATATAGAAATGGCACTCCTTAAGAATAAGAAAAGGCTCAGGCCAGATGTATTAAAGGTTGAAAAAGAGAAGATTCAATTCAAAGAACTTAACTCCTCTACAAACTACAGAGTTTTCTATTTGCAGAATCCTTTCAGTAATTGCCGAACATCTTATTATCATAAGTCCATAGGTGGTTATCATGGTGCTAAACTTAGAATATACCAAGAGTTAATCGATTTTAATATCTCGAAAGAATACAATGAAATAAATAAAGTTTTAAATAATAAGCCTACTAATGATAAGATACAGGAATTACTAAAAAGCAAAACTCCTGTCTTAAATATGTTAAATACAAAATACATTATTTACAATTTATCTGCACCACCAATAGTTAATCCATACCATTATGGTAATGCTTGGTTTGTACACAATATTAAAATTGTAAATAATGCAGATGAGGAAATATTAGCACTGAAAGAGATTGATAAAAACAAAGCAGTTGTAAATAAAAGGTATTTAGAATCTATGCCTATGAATATTGAAGTAGATTCATTAGCAACTATTAAATTACTTTCCTATAAGCCAAATCATCTTACTTATGAAACCTTTGCTGTTTATGATCAGTTTGTAGTTTTTTCAGAAATATATTTTGAAAAGGGTTGGAACGCATATTTGGATGGAGAGAAGACGAATTATTTTGAAGCTAATTATGTATTGAGAGCAATGAATGTACCCAGTGGGAAACATACTATAGAATTTAAATTTGAACCAACATCCTATTATTTGAGTAGGAAAGTTTCAAAAATTGGTTCTGCATTAATAATTGTATTTATACTTTCAGTTTTAATTCATGAAATCTGGAAAAGAAAGGTTAAACACATAAAGAAAGATTAATTTAAAATTTACGTAGATTTGCAGCTCTTTTAAATCTACTTTTATGTGGCAATTATTGGCTCTTACATCTGCATTGTTTTCTGCACTAGCAGCTGGGTTCGAGAAAAAAGCACTGTTTGTAAGTAAACCGCTTGATTTTTCTCTTATACTTTCGTTCATTACGCTTTTACTAACATTGCCTTTCTTTTTTATAGCAGACCTAACTATATTAAAAGCTACAACATTATTGGTGCTCTATGGTAAATCAATTCTAGGTGCCATTTCCTTTTTATTGGTAATGCATGGTATTAAAAATCTTGAATTAAGCAGCGCGCTCCCTTTGTTGGTCTTAACTCCGGGTGTGGTAGCCATATTTGCTTATTTTATTCTGGGGGAATCGCTTAGTATTCGCGATATAATTGGGATGACTTTATTATTATTGGGAACATATTTTCTGCAACTAAAAAAGGGAAGTACATTTATTGAACCTTTCTTATTTGTAAATCAAAACCGAGCCTATTTGTATATTATTGGGGCAATTTTGCTTTTTACACTTACGTCATTGTTAGATAAAACGCTACTAAAAACATATAAACTACAGCCAGAAGCATTTTTGCCTATTCAACAGCTGTTTTTTACTTTCAATTTTTTGGTGTTATTTATTTTAAAGAGGCGGAGTCCTCAAGTACTTAGAACCACATTTAATCAATCGTGGAAATTGATTTTGGCAGTGGCTGTGTTTACAGTTATATATCGCTATTCGCATATATTGGCAATAAAAGCAGGCTCAGTGGCATTGGTTTTATCTATTAAACGTACTTCTGTATTTTTTGCTACAGTTTTTGGTGGACAATATTTTAAAGAAAGCAACCTTACTAAAAAGAGTATCGCTACGGTAGTAATGATAGCAGGTGCAATTCTGATTGTTTTATCCTGATTAATCGCTTAGCATCTCAAAAATTAGATCTATGAGTCTTTGCGAGGAATTATGCAATTTTAATTCTAATGGATGTGTAATGACACGAAAAGTTTCAATTTGGCAGATTGCTTCACTATCGTTCGCAAAGACTCGGCTCATTTGTCACTCCGATCTTGCCTCAGGCTAGAGAAGGAGTCCCATGCCATAAAAACGAATTTGTGTCAATGGTAATATAATGAAGCAATCTGCTTGCCTTGTTTATAAATAGATTGCTTCGTCATTCTTCCTCGCAAAGACTCATGATACTAGCAAAACTTAATTCCTAGCCAACTGCCTCTGGTATATTGCTTCAAAATCAGCTCTTAGTTCGTTATGCAATTGTTTGTTATTGCTTTCAGTAATTCGAATCAGTTCTTGCATTAAGTACAATTGCAATTGAGTTTCGCTACCTAAATTATTAACGGATTGTGTATTGCCACTCAAATAGTAACTCAACTTATTTTTAGCTGAGCTGTGAATACTTTTTGCCAATATATTTGCTTTTTCAGTAGCCTCAGCATTATAGTAACTTTTAACCAAATTAGCCGATAAATAGGAGTGAGGTATCCTATTGGCTGGAAAAAGCTCCAATGCTAAATCAATTAAATTTACTGCTTTATTGTTTTCACCCACAGCACTTAGCTGATTAGCTGCATCAGCAAACATTTGTAAAAAACGGAACGAACCTACCATTTGTTTATTGGTATGATCGAGAAAAATATTAGGATTATTCACGTTTCCCCATTTAAAAGTTTCGGTAATTAAGTTGTATTGGTGCAATGCGAATTTGCTTTTGTTATGTAATGTGTTTTGTTTTTTGTAGGGTAGTAAACGGAATAACATTCCTTCTTGATGAAGATACTCGGCTAAACCTAATTCTTGTACTAACGATGGATATACGAAATAAACCGGGCGTTTCCAGTCGTTGTTTGCCAGAATATCAAGTATCAATAATTCATCGCGGGTTAAGTATCTTTTAGTAACAGCAAACTCTAGTTTCAAAGGCGAATTATTTCCATCAATTTGAATGTGCTCGCTGTTATTGGTTATGTTCGCCAAATTTATTGGTAGCGATAGTTCAGAGCTTGGAATAAAACTCATTTGTTCACCATTTCCCATAGTTACTTTTGTACGATTGTCATTATCTTTTACAAAGAGCACCATCTGTTTTACATCAATAGAACTATCTATTTTATTCAGCACAGGAAAATACTGGTTCTTTTTCATGAGCAATTCACTATCGCTGAACGAAATTGGAGTACTGCCACTTCCTTCGTAATCATAATTTAATTGATTCGCGTACCAACCTACAGGAAGAAATGTTGTTAGAATTTGGCGTATGTCGGTTCTGTATCCTTCTACCTGTTGTAAGTACCACAATGGATAAGTGTCGTTATCAGCCGTTGTAAATAGTATGGCATTTTGTTCGCAAGAGCTCAGCATATTTTTACCAAAATCACGAGCAGTGTATCTATCTGATCGATTATGATCGTCCCAATTCTCACTAATTAGCAAGCCAGGAACTAATAGAAATAAAGCCACCGCCACTAGCCAATTAATAGGTTTGTTTGTGGTAATATTCTTAAGTGAATGTAGTAGAGCATTTGCTCCAAGTCCTATCCAAATAGCAAAAACCAAAAAGGAACCCACATGCACATAATCACGTTCTCGCGGAGTTATTGGCACTTCGTTGAGGTAAATTATT
>JAUXEM010000066.1 GCA_030620515.1 Salinivirgaceae bacterium | reverse complement strand
TTATTTATTTTTAGCTGTTGCCGCAGCTCTATTTAAACCAATTATTTTAATAATATTAATTTAATATAGATGAAAGTATTACAAGTATTTAAACAATTTTCAAAAACATTTTGGATAGCAAACTTAATGGAGTTGTTTGAGCGTTGGGCCTTTTACGGATTCTATGTATTATTTGCCAATTATTTAACAATGTCTGTTGATATGGGTGCTCTTGGTTTTACACAAAGCGAAAAGGGCATTATTATGGGAGTAGGTACTGCTATTCTTTATTTACTTCCTGTTTTTACAGGTGCAATAGCTGATAAAATAGGATTCCGACTTACTTTATTTATCGCCTATGTTTTATATTTTATTGCATTTATGATAATGCCATATTGCAGATCATTTATTTCTATGTTTCTGAATTATTTATTTTTAGCTGTTGCCGCAGCTCTATTTAAACCAATTATTTCAGCAACGGTTGCAAGAACTACAGATGAAGAGACTGCCTCCATTGGGTTCGGTATTTTTTATATGATGGTAAATATAGGAGCCTTTATTGGACCTTTAATTGCATTGCAATTTAGTAGTACTGCTTTTTATAAAGTATTCTACGTATCTGCACTTTTAATAGTAGTAAATGTATTGGTATTATTCTTTTATAAAGAACCTCAGCGAGAAATTACTTCAGAGCCTTTAGGGCAATCTATAATTAAGATTCTTAAAAATATATTTATTGCTCTTAGCGATATTAAGTTGGTGGTATTTTTAATTATCGTTGCTGGCTTTTGGACAATGTACTACCAATTGTTTTTTTTATTGCCTGTGTTTATTACTCAGTGGGTAGATATTAGTACTTTAAGTGATAAGATAAGTGATGTAGCTCCTTGGTTGATTCAAATGCTTGGAGGGACTGATGGAACCTTAAAAGCAGAGCATATTACAAATATGGATGCATTGTTCATTATTATGTTTCAGTTGCTTGTTTCGTCTGCTGTTATGAAATGGAAGCCTGTAAATACAATAATTACTGGTATTGTTATCAGTTCAATAGGTATGGGTTTAACATTATATACAAATAATGTATTTTTTATAATTGCAGCAATATTTATTTTTGGTGTTGGCGAAATGACAGGTTCACCAAAAATAACCGAGTATATTGGCAGAATAGCCCCAAAAGATAAAGTTGCTTTATATATGGGTTGCTCGTTTTTAGCTGTTGCGCTAGGTTCATTTTTGGCAGGAATTGTATCTGGACCTATTTACCAACGGCTAACTGATAAAACAGCATTGTTAAAAAGAGAATTTGTTGAACGCGGAATTCAAATACCAGACATAACTCAAAATGAGCTTTTCGCTAAAGCCTGTAATGATTTTCAATTTACAGCAACTGAATTAAATGACTTTTTATGGGATAAATATCATCCTCAAAATATATGGATGGTGGTTGTGGGTGTTGGACTTTTTGCTGCGTTAGCAATGTGGATTTATAATCAAACCCTTATAAAGAAAGAATCTTAAATTTTGTAATTATGAACTAACTGTTGTGTTCATGGTTTCTATAAAATAAAAAAGGCAATCCAATGATTGCCTTTTTTATTAAATATATTAAACTATTATTAGTTTACAGTTTCGTCTAGAGCTTTACCAGCTTTAAATTTAGCTACTTTTTTAGCTTTAATTTGAATTTCTTTACCTGTTTGTGGGTTACGACCAGTACGTGCTGCACGCTCGCTTACTGAAAAAGTACCGAATCCAATAAGTTGAACACTTTCACCTTTTCCTAAAGAAGATTTTACTGCTTCAACCATTCCGTTTAAAGCTTTTTCTGAGTCCGCTTTTGTTAAGCCAGCCTTTTCAGCAATTGCTGATACTAATTCTTGTTTGTTCATACTATTAAATGATTAAATTTTAAGTTAATTTAATTTGTCTTATAAATTCTCCAATAAATATAAGGAAAGATAAGAGTTATCAAAGCATTCTTGTTAAAAAAACACTCAAAATGTGAATAAAAAGCCTAATAAACGACTTTTATTACCCTCAATAGCTTATTTTAGGGCTTAAAGGCATGTCTTCTTTATCCTATTAAACATAAAATAACTCATAGCTTTTCATTCTCAATTTTACTAATATTGTTCTTTTTGTATTCATTATAAACATTTCTACCACTTGAAATAAACAATTGAGACTATTGGTTGCTGTTATTCTTATAGTACCCGAACCAGTTGTTAATGTTTGACTCTATTGTAAATAAATTTAAAGCATTTATATTACCATATCAATCAATACTAAAATATGTAACTTTGACAATACCAGTGCATTATATCTCTTGCCCCTGCAATACTTCCTTTTAAAAATTCGTAATTACCGTTTATATTAATTTCACCAGAACCTGTTATTTGCAATTATGCCTCTTTCGAATTAGCCTTAATATTTATTTTTTCTGATTATGAGAGTTTTATTGTGAAAATATTTGCAGTAAAAAAAAATAGTTGTATTTATCTCGCTTGACCAGGCAATATTCATATAATTTATTCTATTTGGGTTTAACCCGCCTGCCATAGTTTAACAGCGGGCAGATTTCTCGAGGCTTACCTCGTTTGTTTTTTTTCGTTTTGCCCCGAGTATATTTATTATATATATTAATATGTGCTAATTGTTTGTTAGTATTTATATTTTTTGACAAAAACAATATACCAACAGGTCATTATATTTTTGTAGCATTTCATATATAAGTTTTGTAAAACACCAATAATCTCTACTATATGAATGAATATAAGGATATTGTATTTTATACTTCTACTTGACAATCATAATCTGATGATGTTGTTATGTAATATGACATCTGTAATATCAAATATTAAATTATTAATATTTTTTTTTATGTTTAATCAGATTTGAGATATCGCTAATCAATATGCAATAATCTATATATGTTAATGAATTGATAGTCATGCAAATGTTATTTAATTTGAGATATAAAAATTATATTTATGCCCAAACAATATTTAAAAATTTAATTTATGAACCAAGAAAATAACTATCACATTAGTTTTTTTAAACCAACTACCGAAAGGGCTAAAGCCAATAGAAAAATGGTTCTATGGCTAATTAGTATTTGGGCAGTTGCTGTTTTTGGCTTTCATTTTCTTTTGAGAGCAATTGAAACCCCTACACCTGAACCAGAATTGGTTACTTTTAATCAGGTTTGGGATAATGTAAAAGCAGGCAATGCTAGTAACGATGAGATTATGAAATTTGCACAATCGGCATTACACGTAACCGGAAAAATATTTATTGATGCAGAGAGCAGGGCAGCTTTAAATAATGGTATTAGCTGGGCAGTTATGCATTTAGCCGATTCAGCTCAAAAAATAGCAGTAAAGCAAGCTGTTATTGAATTTGAAGTCATTTTTAACAGTGCCGAATTAACTGATGTAAATTATATATCAGCAAAGAAGAACCTTACTGGTATAGCACAAAACATTATAGGAGTTAAGCCGAATCATGTTTTAGCAAATATTTTACCATTTGAATTACATGCTGCAGGCTTCGATGTATTTACAGCAGAGAATAAAGTTTTAGTTGAGGCTTGTATGCCTAAATATATGATTCATAATCGTTCTGTTTTAACCGATACAAAATTCTTAGGATTCCCATTCCATTATTTCTATTCGGCAGTATTTTTATTGATTCTTTTTATTGGTCTATGTCTGGCTTATTGTATTCAAACCGATAGATATAATAAGAAAATAGGACTTGTAGAGTAATAACAAAAACTTCAAATTGATAAAAAAATGAAAAAATTTATACTTCCACTTATAGCTTTAGCATTACCGACAGTACTTAGTGCTGCGTCGGGAATTCCATCGCTTGATGAAAGCAGTTTCCAATTAGGACCTGCAATCATATTAATTACCATTTTATGTGTTTTTGTAATGGTTGGTGTTATATTCCGTGCAAAAGACACAACTGATTTTTACGCAGCAGGTAGAAGCATTTCCAGAACCGGTTCTGGTATGGCAATTGCTTCAAACTGGATGAGTGCAGCATCATTCTTAGGAATGGCAGCTCTTATGTACGGATCGGGTTATCACGGATTGGCTTACGTTGTAGGTTGGACAGGAGGTTATGTGCTTCTGTTAATTCTTATGGCTGGTCAAATTAGAAAATACGGTAAATATACAGCAGCCGATTTTATTGGCGATCGTTATTATTCTCAATCACTTAGAGCAACTGGTGCAGTAATTGCAATTTTAATTTCAATTTCGTACTGTGTTGGTCAGTTTGCAGGTATTGGCTTAATGTTTCAATGGATATTAGGACTTGAATTTGTTTGGTCGGTAATAATTGGTGGTACAGTTGTATTATCATATACATTAATTTCGGGTATGTTAGGTGTTACCAAAAATATGCAGATTCAATATGTTATTATCATTATTTCATTTATAATTCCTTTATTCATTCTTACTTATAAGTTTGATTATTTTTGGATATTACCTCAAATAGGATATGGTTCTGTTGTTTCGGATATTACAAACGGTATTGCGCAAACTGATATTTCATCGTTAGTTAACTCTTTAGGGCACAATTATGCTATTACAGCTTCGCCTGAATATTCAATGCCTTGGGATGCTGCTACCGGAAAAACATTTTTCCAATGGATGGCAATTGCATTTTCATTAATGATTGGTACAGCTGGTTTACCTCATGTAATTCAACGTTTTTATGTTGTTCCAAAAACCAGTGATGCTCGTTGGTCGGTAGTTTGGGGATTATTCTTTATATGTATTCTTTACTGGAGTGCTCCTGTTTATTCGGCATTTGGTAAAATTTTATCGGCTAACCCAGAAGTTGGAAAGCTTTCTAAAGATGCTATTGTAGTTTATACAGCTCAGCTGGGCAATGTGCATCCACTTATAGTTGGATTATTAGCCGCTGGTGGTGTTTCTGCTGCATTCTCAACTGTATCAGGATTATTAGTAGCAGGTGCATCTGCATTCTCACACGATTTATATGTGAAAGTTATTAACCCTGAGGCATCGCCAAAGAAACAATTAATGATGGCAAGAGTTGGTACTGTTTTAATGGCAATTATTGTTACTGCAATTGCTTTACTAAAATTAGGATTAATTGCTCAATTAGTTGCTGTTGCTTTCTCATTAGCAGGTTGTACAATTTTCCCATTATTCTTATTAGGAATTTGGTGGAGTGGTTCAAACCGTCAAGGTGCTATTGCTAGTTTAATTACCGGAGGGTTTGTTTCGCTTGTTGCTATAACTTATTTTGTTGCCGGAGTTAAAGGTTTTGATTTACCGGGAAAAGAATTTGTATCAGAATGGCTTGGAGCTTGGTTTTTTGCATGGATTGGTGCACCTTTAGCTATTTTAGCAAATATTATTGTTTCTAAATTAACACCAGAAACCCCAGAAGAAATACGTAAATTCTTAATTGAAAAAGTACATTCTTAATTGATATAAATTTTATATCAATAGTTATAAAATATTTAAGACCCGAAGCATTGCTTCGGGTTTTTTATTAATTAAAAAGCATTAATAAAATGCTTTTATTTGAATGAATTGCAATGTTATTACATGTATATTTGAGCTTTTAAAAATTGAACTAAATGAGTTTATCAGGCAACCCTAAGAAGTCTTTAATTATTGTAATGGCAAGCCTTTTTGTCATTGGTTTTGTAGTGGCAAAAATTTATTATAGTAATGAAAATAAATATGTTGATCCGAGAGTAATTCCAGCTCGTGAATTATATAGTAAATACAATAATTACGCTCAAGAGAATAATTTCTCGGCAGTTTTTAGTTTGTTGGATTCTATTGAATATGTTTATAATAATATTCCTCATTACAAAACGTCATACGAAATAGGTGTAATTTATAACAACAGAGCAGCCAGTTATTTAACAATGGCTATTCATTTTGCCGATAGTAGTTTAAGTTTAGATGGTGTAAATATTCTTTCGAAAGATTCATTATTGAATTTAGGAAAGCAAAATGCTTTGACAAGTATAGAATTTTATAATAACTGGTTAGCGAAGTTTGGTGAAAAAGATATAACAGAAATTGAATCATTAGTTAAATCGCAATTTTTACAAGGAGTTAATGCTGAAACTGATAAAGACAGAGCTAAATTTTTAGCAACACGAATGGATGAAATTGAAAATGCCAAATATGAAACACTACGTCGATTGAGTGTAGCATATACCAACTTGGGAATTGTTGAACGACATTCTGGAAATTTGGAAGAGGCTGTTAAATTATATTCAAAGGCTTTGGATTTATGGGAACGTAATCTTACAGCAAAGAATAATATTAATGTGCTATTAGGGCGACCAATTGAAAAAGGGCAGGTAATTCATAAGTTTTTTCCTCCCGATAAGGAGAAGAAGTAAGAAATAAAATTCACGTATTATTTTTTGTAGCTATTAATAATTTGCAAAATAGCAAGCTTTTTCTGAACTTCGGATTCAGATATGAAATACGCTATACTTTCAGATATTCACGAAGATATTGTAAGCCTTAGGTTAGCTTTTAATAAGATTGAGAAACTAAGGTGTGAAGAGATAATTTGCCTAGGCGATATTTCAGGATTTAGTTCTCGAAATCATAACCATTTTGATACACGCAATGCCAGTGAAAGTTTACGGTTAATTCGTGAAAACTGCTCTATAATAATTGCTGGCAATCATGATCTATACTCTGCTCAAAAAATTCCTGAAATTGTTAATGATTTTACATATCCATTTAATTGGTATTCTTTAGATTACCCATCGAAAAAAGCTTTGTCTGAGGATAAAGTATGGCTTTACGAAAAAGATGAATTGAACCATTTATATGCAAAATCAGATATAGATTTTTTACAAACGATTCCTGAATTTGTAGTTTTGAATACTAATGGTGAAAATGTTTTTTTGTCGCACTATATTTATCCTAATATTTCAGGATCTGATCAAGGGTTTTATTCACGAGCCGATGAATTCGAATTGCATAAAGTATTCATGAAAAAGCATAAATGTAATTTTAGCTTTGCTGGTCATAGGCACTATTTGGGATTATATATTGCATCGAATAATAAAATTATTGAAAAGCGATTTGATAGGAAATATTTAATGCAGGAAGATAGTTGTGTTTTAATTCCGCCAATAGTTGGGAACTCGTTCGGGAATGGATTTTGTGTTTTCGATTCGGTTAACCAAACCGTTGAGGCAAAAAGAATATAAGTATGGCAGAAAAATTAATGAGTAAGTTTTTTTTTAGCATTGTAGTACCATCTGTTTTAGCTATAATATTGTTTATTATATCCTTTTATAAAATCATAATCCCAATGTTCGAAAAAAATATGATGGATCGGAAAAAGGAAATGATATTAGAACTTACGAATACAGCATGGAGTGTGCTAGATGAGTTTAATACAGAATTTAAAAATGGAGAAATTACTTTAGATGAAGCTCAAAAGAATGCAGCACTTCAAATTGAAAAAATGCGCTATGGTAAAGAGCGGAAAGATTATTTTTGGGTAATTACTATTGAACCAACAATGGTTGTTCATCCATACAGAAAAGAATTATACAATACTAATTTAGCTAATTACTTTGATTCGCATGACAATAACTTATTTGTTGATGCTGTAAGTATTGTAAAGAAGCAAAAAGAAGGTTTTATTGAATATTATTGGCAATGGAAAGATGATACTACTAAAATTGTTCCTAAGCTTTCCTACGTTAAAGGTTTTGATGAATGGCAATGGATTCTAGGAACAGGTGTGTACTTAGAAGATGTGCAGCAGGAGCTAGCTAATTTGAAAAATAGGCTGCTAACTATTTCAGCAATTATAATTAGCATTATTATTCTTACCCTGATATATGTAATTAGGCAGAGTTTAAATATTGAAAATAAACGGAGAACGGCAGAACAACATCTTAGATCATCCAGACAGAAATATAAAAGTTTAGTAGATGCTTCAACAGAAGGAACACTGATGTTTGTGAATAGGAAAGTAGTTTTTGCCAATATGAAGTTTTATGAAATGTTCGATTCTGAATCCAAATCTGTTATAGGATTATCTTTTGGTGAAGTGTTTGAGATGAATTGGAGCGAACTAATTGTGAAATTTACTAATCCTAATAAATCGGTTACTACAGAAACACATTTGTTACGTAATAATAATTTGAAAAAGGAGATTGTTATTTCGGTTTCGAGAATTAATTATTCACAACAAGAAGGTTTTATAGTTATTGTGAAAGATGTAAGTAAACAGATACAAATTGAGAAAGGAACACATAAACTCACGCAAGAATTGCAAACATCGCTACAATTAATGAATCAGCCTATTAAAGCTTTTGTAAAAGAAATAATTGTATGCAATATGAATGCAACAATTGAAGAGGCTGCAAAATTAATGACCTTGAAAAATCAAAAGATTATTTTTATTAAAAGTGGCGAAAAAATAATTGGAACTGTTAATCATGCCGATTTAAATAAACGAGTTTTAGCTGAAAGTTTATCGCCCAAGCAAAATGTTATGGAGGTAATGAGCGCACCAATTGTTGCTATATCAATAAATGCCTTGCTTTACGAAGCTGTTTTAGTATTTAAAAAGAAGTGGGTGTCACATTTATTAGTAAAAAATTTTGAGGGTGATACTATTGGCTGTATAAGTAATCAAGATTGCCTAGAAATGCAGCGCAATTCGCTAAGCTATTTAATTCAGGAAATAGAAATAAGTCAGCATATAAATGAGCTAAAGCTAATTTATAGCCGTATGCCGGTTATGATTAATGCACTTTTTACCAGCGGCGACAATATTAATAATATAAGTAGGGTAATAACTTCGGTTGCTGATGCAATTACTGCACGAGTTATAAACATGGCTATTGAAAATATAGGTAAGCCACCTTGTGAGTTTGTATTTATAGCAATGGGTAGCGAGGGTAGGTGCGAGCAAACTTTAAAAACCGACCAAGATAATGCTATTATTTTTGATGATTCAGATAAGAATAATCAGCCATATTTTTTGAATTTAGCTCGATTAGTAAATAAAAATTTGGATACTATTGGTTACAATAATTGCCAAGGGCAAATTATGGCAAACAATACAAAATGGTGTCAACCGTATTTAGTTTGGAAAAAATATTTTACACAATGGACAAGTACTCCTGATGCTCAAAGTATATTAGATAGTAGCATATTTTTCGATTTTAGACATATTTATGGAAATATTGAGCTGGTTAATAAGTTAAAAGAGCATGTGTGTAATGTAAGCGAACAAAATAATTTGTTTTTTCATCATTTGTCGGCATCAATAGTTAATTACAAACCAAGCATTGAAAAGCATAGTGTGAATTTAAAAAAAGTACTATTGCCAATTATTGGTTATACAAGGATATATGCATTGAATAATGAAATTATAGAATCAAATACATTAGAACGGTTAAGTGCTTTATTTAGAAAAGGTATTATAAATAAAAGCCGCAAAGATGAAATAGAAAAGATGTATTCTTTTTTGATGCATATAAGAATTAAGAATCAAATTAATCAAATACTTAACAATGAATTACCTGAAAATACTATTCAAATACAATTAATTTCTAGAATAGAGGAGAATACAATTAAAAATATTTTATCGGAATTGAGTGTCTTACAAGAAGAGCTAAGAGTTGAGTTTAAAGGTTTTGAGTAAAGCTTGTAAATTGTATTTTTGTGAAAAACATATAAGTATCGGATTAATATTTAAAACAATATTTTAAAATAAATCACTATGGAACAGGATGTTACTATTAAAAGTACTAAAGCGCAAATTATGGATGCTTATGAGAAACTAATTGATAAAGTGAAAAATACCAAAACCGAAGTGCCAAAGCAAGTGCAAGAAGAGAAACAGCGTATTGAGAAAGTAGAGAAAGTTGCTAAAGTTACCGAAAAAGGTATAGTTTCTGAAATATCAGTGCTTAAAAGCAAGGTGGGTAATTCATTAGATGAATTGGAAGATAAACTGATGAGTGAGTTTAGTAAGCTTGAAGAAATTAGAGAAGCCATAAGCGTTGAAAAGAACAGCCTTGAAGATTTGTATGGCTTAACATCAACAACCGATTCTTTAGCTGCTATGATACTGGTACAAAAAGAACAGAAAGAGACTTTCGATTCTGAAATAAAATTGGTTAAGGACAGTTTTGAACAGGAAATGACTGATTTACGCAACGAATGGAAGCAAGAAAAAGAGAAACAGCTTTTTGAGAATGAAGAATTTACTGTAAATCTGAAAAAGAATAGAAAACGCGAAGAAGAAGAGTACCTGTATAAATTAAATATTGGTAGGCAAAAGGATACTGATGAGTATGCCGAAAAAAAGCTTAAATTGGAGAAACAGATTGCTGAAAAAAGATTGGCATTTGAACAAGATATGGCAAAGCGCGAAACCGATATTAACAATGCTGAGCAGGAGCTTACCGAACTTCGTATAAACGATAAGAAATTTCCTGATAAATTAGACAAAGCTATAGCAGATAAAGAGAATGAGATAACTAAGCAGTTAACATCGCAGTTTGAGTTCGAAAGAAAATTAACTGCTCAGCAAAACCAAGGCGATACACAGTTAAAAGATCAAGCAATAGCATCGCTTAAAGAAAAAATTACAGAAATGCAGCAACAAGTTAAAGAACTTACCGACAAAGCTAATAAGGCCGAAGGTAATGTTAAGGATATTGCTGTAAAGGCTATTGAGAGTTCATCTAAAATACAGGTGTTTCCTACTAAAGAAAGCGACGAAAAATAATTTGATATAAATTTGATAGGATTTACTCGATTAATAGGAATGAACTTATAAACCCTATCTAATCAAATAACAAAACCCCAAACTTATTAGGTTTAGGGTTAAGCATGATTACGTTTTTATATAACAACTATTTATAAATTCACTTTTATTCTAACTAATAAAATATTTATGATTATTAAAAATCAGATAAAAGATCGAATTTAACTTTCATGTAGTAGATATTTCCAGACTGAAAGCTTGTGTTTTTAATACTTAAATCAGACAATTTTTGCTTTACATAATTACCCAAATCCGGGTTGGTTGCGCTTAGGTCAACAATTCTTACTGTTGAGTTTTTATCTAAAGTTACTTTCATCCAAACTTCTCCTTCAAGCATTTTGTTTTTAGCAAAGTCAGGATAATCAATGTGCTTCGAAATTTCTTGCTTAAAATCGGCAGGTAATTTAGCTGCTACTGCGGGTAATTTCTTTGCGCTTACTGCGGTAGTTAAACCTAAGGTTATTGCTACCATTAATACTACTACTCTTTTCATTATTTATAGTTTTAAGCCTGCCTGTTGGCAGACGAGGTTATCAATTAATTACGATTCAAATCTCGGTATTTCTAATTTCTTACGAAATGAATTTTCTACAAGCGGTTAGTTTATTCTGTAAAAGGTCGATATATGCTGCCAATTAATTTGAATAAATATTTAGTTTCTTTGAAGTTGTTGTTTTATGTCTTAAAATTCATGTATAATTTCTACTTTCGTGGAAAATATTTTTGCTATGAAATTAAAAAAGTTGACTCCAGAACTTGTATCGGGGATTATAGATGCCGGATATGATAAAGAACCAAAAGAGATACAAAGTTTGAGTGTTCCAAAAATAAAATCAGGGGCTGATCTTTTTGTTATTGCACCGGAAGGGGCTGGAAAGTCAACTGCTATAAACATAGGAGTTATTCAGCAACTTAAAGAGAAATTTCAAAAAGCACCACGAGCTATAATTGTTGTTGCAAGTAAAGAGAAAGCTTTCGCTTTAGATGAGCAATTTGAAATACTGGCAAAACACACAAATCTACGCTGTTTAATAGCCTATGACGAGGGGAATATGATATATCAAAAAGATATGATATACGAAGGTATTGATGTTTTAATAGTTACTCCAAAGCGTTTGATTGAATTAATTAATAATAGTGGTGTACCATTAGTTCAACTTAAAATGTTGGTTGTTGACGATGCTGAATCTATTTTTTTAAGCCAGAATCATACTATAATTCATCGTATTGCTGATGGTGTTGAAAAGCTACAGGTTTTAGTTTTTGCAAGTAGTTGGAATAGTAAGTTCAATAATTTGTCAGAAAGAATAATGAAAGGTCCTCAAATAATAAAAACTCTTTAGTTCCATTAATTTTCAATTTTATTAAATAACACTCAAATATAAGTTTTTAAATAATTCAAGTAATATTTAAGTGCTAAGGGTTGAGTATATTTAATGAACTACCCACCGCAAGTGGACGGAGTATCAAAAAAGAATAATTATTTTATTTCGCCATAAATGGCGGGGAACCTACCCGACGTTGCACTTGGCAAGCAGGTATAACCCTTGAAATCCCTCGACTTCGCTCGGAATCAGTTCGACTAAATAATTTTGTTTCTCAAAATTAAAGTCTCACTGATTTAATGACATATATAGCCAATGAGGGTGTTTTAATATCTATATTTGTAAAATAATATATAATACTATGAAACAATTTGTTGATAAAGTAGCTAAAATTAAGACTGAGATAGAAGGCAGAGTTATTATTAATGCTGCATCTTTTGATAAGGAGTGTAAAAAAGATAATGTATTTGAGGAGGCCACTGGTAATATATGGAATAAGTTTTTACATAAACATTGCTTGGAATTTAAATTTGAGATATGGAAGAATAAATTAAATGAGAATTTTTATGTAAAGGCAACTGATGAAGCTAGAATTGAAGCTATAAGTCAAAGCCTTAATCCGCATTCATCAAATGACTTATTTAGAGGAAAAAAACGCTAAAAATTAATAATACATAAATTAACATGGTTGATACAATAGTTGTAGATAAGATAAATAGTGTGATTGAGTCGTATTTTACCACAAATCCTACACTTAACATAGTGCCCGTAAAAGATTTAATGCCGGCTTTTATTAGTGTAGGTATTTTTAAAAAAGATTTTAGAAAAGGTTTGCCAATAAGGAAAATATTAAATGAATTAGACAAATCAGATAAATTGAATTTAATTCCATTTATTTACGCAGAACGAAACGAGCAAAATACTTATTGGTATTTTAAACCAATAAATGCTCCTGTTCCTACCACACCATATAAGCAAGAAGAAAGTAGTGAAAAAACAAAAAGGAGTTCTGATCCTCGTTTTAAGAATGATCAAGATTATGTTGTCGATTTATGTGATATTGTATTAGAAAAAAAAGCATATCGTCAAAAAAAGTTTGACTTCCTGTTAGGTGATCTTCATAAAAATGGAAAAACGCAGACCGAATTACCTATTGATGCTTATTATGTAGAATTGCAGTTAGCCGTTGAATTTGAAAGATTATTTCTCTCGGAATCTGCTTCGAGTAGCAAACGTAATGAGAAAGAAACTGTTAGTGGAGTATTGCGCAGCGAGCAAAGAAAAAGGTATAGTTTAAGAAAAGCTAAAGTTTTATCAGAGCAAGAAATCTCTTTGGTGGTAATTTTAAGCACCGATTTTGCCTGCGATGATCAGGATAATATTATCCGAAATGAAGAAAATGATATAAAGGTTGTACAAAAAGCCTTAAAGAGGTATGTAGTAGATTATTAATTTGCACATTATTTTTGCACCAATAAATTAAGCATGGTTTTACGTGATCTATTATCAATGTTTTTTACCGCTATACCAAGTGCTTTTCTTGTACCAACAAAAATAGCCATCTTTTTTGCACGTGTAAGTGCGGTATAAATAAGGTTTTGATAAAGCATAGTGAAATGTTGTAATACCAATGGAATAATAACAACATCAAATTCGCTACCCTGCGATTTGTGAATAGTAATTGCATATGCCAAATCAAGATCAATAATATCTTGTTTCTCATAATGGATATTGCGTGTTGTTGATCCCGAATTGTAGGTGATTTCAAGTGTCATGGCTTGATTGTTAATAGAGATTATTCGTCCTATATCTCCATTAAAAACTTCAATATCGTAGTTGTTTCTACGCTGAATGACACGGTCGCCTATACGAAATACTCTCTCTCCAAATTGCAAATTTGCCTTGTTCCCATCGGCAGGATTAAAAGTATTTTGCACCAAGAGATTCAAGTTGCGAGTGCCCATGCTACCAACTGTCATAGGAGTTAGTATTTGCACCTCCATATCTTTACCAAGTCGTTCTTTTATTGTTTTGCAGTAAAGCCTAACAACCATTTCTGAAGCAACAAAACCATAATTTAAACTAGACCAAGGATGAATGCTTTTAATAATATTTTTTAAAGCGCAGGCATGACTATCCGTCTTAAGCAATACTTGAATATCGGCATGTAAGTATTTGTTAGGAATGTTAAAGATATAAGAGCGGACACCTTTTCTTTTAATTTCCTCAATTTCTGTTTCTGAAGTATTTTTTATATAAATATCATCTTCTTGAGTTACTGATTTGTAGTTGTCGTATTCATTGTCATGTGTCTTTTCTCTTACAAATGCTATCCCTTCGTTTTTAATTACGTATTTCATCGATTGTGTTATCTTTTTAATAAAAAGCATCTGATCCTTTGTCGCCTCTTCTGAATCAATAAACATACAATCGGTATTTTTGTCCCAAATGTTAGGTGTGTTAATAGGCGATTCTATTTTTGGTATTTGTCTTTTAATTATTTGATGGGCAAACTTAATAATGCTACTTTCTTGGGCTTGTCTGAATACTTTATTTAGATTAAAGCATGGTACGTTTCCGCTTTCTATTAAATCTTTAAGCACATTTCCGGCTCCTACAGATGGTAATTGATTTGGGTCGCCAATAAATAGAACTTGCGCTTTAAGCGGTATAGCTTTTAATAGCGATGCCGAAATAGAAATATCTAACATGGAGCATTCGTCAATAATAACATAATCGGTATCTAAAGGCTCTTTTTTGTTCTTTTTGAATTGTCCATTATGAGGTTGCCAAACCAATAATCTATGAATAGTTTGTGCGTTTATGCCAATAATTTCTGACATGCGTTGGGCTGCTCTGCCTGTTGGCGCAGCTAAAGTTACTCGTTTGTTCATAGCAATTAGTAATTTCACTAATGCTTTAGTAGTAGTAGTTTTCCCGCAGCCCGGGCCACCTGTTAATATAGAAAACGATTGTTTGCAAGTGCCCAATACAGAATCAAATTGTTCACTACTCAATGGGAATTCTTGTTTTTCATTAAATATATCTAGCCATTTTTTTACTTTTTGTTCATTAATATTTACTGTTTTTGATAAAAAAGATTTTATTAGTTCAGCAGTTTGTAACTCATCATAATAAAGCGATTTTGAGTAGTAGCATTTTTTATTTGCTTCATTTTCTGTTTTTATCCTAACCTTCAGGTCGTTTTTTTGTTCCATAACTTTTATCTCAGTTATTAACAAATTAGCATAATTTGCTTTTAGTAGGTTTTCAACACCTTCTTGAATATGTTCTAATTCTAAATAACAATGACCTTGTTCACGGCTAGCAGCAAGTACATGACTAATGGCAGCTCGCATTCTTTTAGGGCTATCTTTTTCAATGCCCAAACTTAGTGCAATTTTATCGGCCGAAAAGAATCCTATACCATAAATATCTTTCGACAATTGATAAGGATTATCTTGCAGAATTTTTATAGCATCGTTGCCATAGGTTTTAAATATTTTAACTGCAAATAATGTACTCACACCATATTCTTGAAGAAACAGCATTACATTTCTTATTTCCCGATGCTCAATCCACGATGATTCAATTTGATCGAGTTTAGCCTGAGCTATTCCGGTTACTTCGGTAAGACGTTTAATATCATCTTCAAAAACATCTAAAGTTTCTTTTCCGAAGTGTTTTACAATACGCTTTGCTATTTTTGGTCCAACGCCATAAATTAAACCAGAACCAATATATTTTTCTAAAGCTGATGCGCTGGCAGGTTTTTTTTCAATAGTATTTTGTGCTTTAAACTGCTCTCCGTATTTAGCATGCTGTACCCATTCTCCCTCAAACTCCATAGTAGCACCAGCAAAAACATTTGCTTGATGTACAGTTACTGTTTTTAACACATGTGGTTGGTCAATGGGGCTTACCTTTAGTACTGTCCAACCATTTTCTTTATTGTGGTATGTTACTCGTTGTATAATTCCAATCAGTTTTTCCATAAAAGCTGTGCTGTATTCATCAATGCTAGTATTTGGTAAAAATAACTATTGAAAATGAAAATAAGTAAAATGATTAAGCATTTTTGTTAACTATCAATATGTCATTAATGTTTTTTTTAATGAATTATCAATGAACCAATAATGAGCCAATTAAAAACTGAATTTATTATTAAAAACTAGCGCATCATTTTTAAAAAAAAATGTACCCGAATCAATAATAGAGATATACAATAAAAAACTCTATTTTTGCTGCAAAATCAATGATTATGGCAACTATATCCCAAAATATTTATCTTACTAAACGCGAAAAGCTGCATTGTAAAAAATGCAAAAAAGCTATACCTAAGGGTAAAGCATTTGTAGCCGATGAAGAAGATTATAACGGATTGTGTTTAGCTTGTTCGCCTTTTGCAACATATAAATTACTAGCACCTGGTAATGTGGCTTTAACGCGACGTTCAAAAAAACATTCAGCCTTGTGTGGCGTGCTATTAGCATGGAATCAACGTAGAAAGCGTTATGAGAGGAAAGGTCAGTATGTGGAGTTGCAAGCAATAATAAAAGCAAAAAAAGAATGTGCAGCTGATGAGACTGTGCGAGAAGCTAAAAATAAAAAAGCTGCCGAAGTTCGTTTGGTACAGGATGCTGAATATATTCAAGAATTTGGGAAAGCCATTCGAGTAAATTATCCTAACTGCCCGGTTAAACGCGAGTTTGAAATTGCTAAGCATGCTTGTGAGAAATATTCTGGTAGAGTAGGGCGAAGTGCAGCAGCTAAACAATTTGATGCTAATATGATTGATTTGGCTGTTGAAGCCCATATTCGTCATACCGAAACAAATTATGATGCTCAGTTTGGAAAAGGTATGCTGAAGAAAGAGATACGAGCAGGTTTAAGTAGTACTATAAAACGAATTATAACTAGTTGGAAATAATAAGTATAATACATGTGAAAAACATGATTATGGTTCTGTTAGAAGGAAAAGTTTTATGTAGCCTCTGCAATAAATTTCCATTTTTTTTCGCCCGCCTTGCCGTCCTTTAGATTTACAATGTCATATTTTAAAGAAGAAAAATAATTAGAAAGACTGATGATTATGATGAATAGATTTCTTTTTCAGAGACTGAGTTTTATTGCAAGCAATATGTAGATGAGAATAGGAAAGCAGTATTTAATGTGCCTAATTTTTTAATAAATGAAATAATAGTAGTTGGTATTGGTAAATTATTTGCTTGTGTATGATAATTGAAATATGGTTTTGTTTTGAAGAGGTTTATTACAACTTAAAATTATATAGCCTTTGAAGCTATTTGTATTTTGATAAAACCTTAGTATGCTTTTTGCTGCATGCAAAAACCCCTGTAAATTTTGACTTACAGGGATTTGCTTTGTTTTTTGTTTTTTTTGAAGTGAAATAGAGGTCTGAATACAACAAAGAAGGGAAAGACAGATCCGTTCACGTCTTTTGTGTGTGTTTACTAGCCTTCTATAATTTTAATTTCGGAAGTTACCTCCATTACTTTTTTATAAACAGCACTTACGCCGCAATACCTTTCTTCCGATAAATTAACTGCTTTTTGTAATTTTTCTAAGGGAAGGTTCTTTCCAGTAAATTCATAAATAACGTGCATTTTATAATATTGTTTAGGATGTTCCTCAGTTAAATCACCCTCAACTTTCACATTAAAACCATCAAGTTCAACTCGCATTTTTTTTAATATTGAAACTACATCCATTCCAGTACAGCCACCCAATGCTGCAAGCATAAATGGTTTTGGACGAGCTCCAAGATTTTCACCACCTACTGAATCATCAGCATCAATAATTATTTTATGACCATTAATTTCGGTTTCAAAAGCCATTTTATTTAGCCATTTGGTAGATGTACTTTGCTTATTTGCCATAGTAAAATTTTTATTTGGATTATTATTAATGAATAACATGCAACCAAGTCTATTTGTTTAGCTTCTAAGTAGAGCTTGTCTATAAATTAAACAAATCTCAATAATTACGTTTTATGGATGCTCTGTTTTTAAATTAACCTTGTGTCGTAAAACGCTAAAACCTTTACCATTCAACATTCCTAGGGCGTTGTCCTAGACTGTTGGCTTATAGCCTTTCAGACTAAAAAAAAGGCTGAAAGCCTTAAATCAATAGCCCTGGGCAGCGCACAGGGCAATATAATAGTCTCTAATACAGCCCTGTAAGGATGTTAGCCTTTTGTTAACTGAAGCCTATGATTATTAAAAATAAAAATTATTTTAATAAAACAGAGACTTAATGGACAAACTCTAAGTAGTTAAAAATGCATCAAATATTATTATTTTATTAAATTACTGTTATGCTTGCCTTGACACTAGTCTTCCTTTACACAAATTTCACCATGTCGTATTTTGCCTATCGTTTTATAAGTTACAATTACTATGAAAATAATAGCTAGTGTTAATCCAACCCATGAAGCATACATGTATATTGGCTTTTTTGTTATTT
>JAUXEM010000309.1 GCA_030620515.1 Salinivirgaceae bacterium | reverse complement strand
TATTGTTAATTTTTAACTTAAATACTTAATTATAGGAGGAATACAAAATGGGATATGCAATACTTGTAATAACAGTGGTTTTATTGATTGATTTTTTATTAAAAAACAAGCAAAAACAAATGAAGAAGTTGGATTAGAAGTGTGTGTGTTACAGATTAATGTTTCAAAACTGTAATATAATAAGCTTTATTGTCTTTTCATACAACAGAGGTGGATAAATAAGTACTATCGCTGCAGCGGAAGTCGTTCAGCTTACCTATCGGCGAAACAGGGCGGGCGTGTTTTATTTTTATTCTATCACTCTCTCAATCATACACTAAAAGCTTATACTTTAAATCTTAAAGCAATCATATAATTCCTACCTGGCGATACAATTCCTGATGCATAAGGTCGATATCTTACGTCAAGAATATTTTCTATACCAGCGTTTAATTGAAGGTTTTTATGTATTTGATAACTAACTTTAAAATTTAAAGTATACCACGATGGGGAATAAAGAGTCGCATCATTGTTTAGTGCATACATATAATCTTTGTCAGCTTCCGATGCAGGTAATTCGTTTACGTAGCCATTATACATAGCATATAAATCAGCTTTAAGTTTAACTTTTTGATATAGCAAATGCGTAGAACCAAAAATAGGGGCAACGTGTCTTAATCGCTCTCCTGTATTGTCCTCACCAAAAGTGTAAGATAGGTGAGACTTAAACCCAAATGATTTGGTTAAATTTGCATTAATACTAAGATTTGCTCCATAAATTGTTGCATTATCAACGTTTATTGATGCTTGAACCTTATTCATTTCACCATCGTAAAATAACGAATCCATTCCATTAAGAGTATAATCTCCCTGCACAATAGGGTCGTTAATAAGGGTGTAAAAGCCCGACATTTCAATACTAGCCGATTTATTGAAAAAATATTGAATAACACCAAGTTCAGCATTATAAGCGTATTGTGGTGTTAATTCTTGATTTGGCACAATAACTACACCTTTTTTTGGAGTGAATACTTTGCCTAGTCCATCCCAGTTTGGAGCCTGAAACCCCGATGATAAATTACCATTTACTTGCAAATTATCATTTGGAGTAAAAGCAACACCTAGGCTACCATTTAATGCTCCATTTTTATTTTCAAAAGAATCATCAAAACCAAAATCGCTATAATATTGGTTAACAAAGGTTGAACTAATACTAACATAGCTATAACGCAAGCCAGCATTTAAAACAACTTTGGGATGCAATTTTATTTTTGTACCAGTGTAAATAGCCGATGAATAGTAATTATTATCACCATCAGGGTAGCGTGGAATACTCCAATCTTGTGTTAATATTCCAGTATCTACATCTTTTGTTTCAGCCACCGATTCTAAGCCATTGTAAATAAATTCTACACCATAAAAAATGGATACATTTTCATTTAGTTTTTTATTAAAATCAATATTTGATGATAGAATATTAACGTTTTCGTTTTGAGTTAAGCGGTCAAAATCATTAAGTTTACGAGTAATACGACTTTCCTTGTAGTTTTGAAAAGCAGTAATGAATTTTAGTTCGTCGGCTAATTTTGAATTTAAATTAAAATGCAAAGATAAGGAGTGCATTTGCCACTTTTGCGGACCATAATTCCATTCTGCGTACTTTGGTGCATTATCTTTGGTCTGTCTTAAAGCATCGTATCTAGGTATATCAGACGATTGGGAATAATGAAAAGCATACTCCATATCAAATACATCATTGGGTTTATATCTAAGCTTCTGCATGGCATTAAACTGGTTAAAACCAGAAAAGAGTTGTATGTTTTTATCGTCGTTTATATAAACTGAATCTACGCCATTTTCACGTTTTACATAGTTTTCACTCAAATACTGTGAGTTATTATTGCCATTTGTACCCATTTTAAGGTCACCATAATTACTATATGAAAAACTTGTTACTGATGATAGCTGCTTATTGGCTATAATTATATCTATATGGCCAGTATTTTCATTGTTTGCCGATGAATAACGGGCTAAGGCATTTGTTTTAATAAGTATTTTCTCGTTTGAAGATAGGAGAGGTTTACGTGTATGAAAATCCATTACACCACCAAGAGCATCGCTACCATAAATTACCGAACCGGGTCCGAATAAAATCTCAGAACCGTCCATTACATGAGCATCAAGGTTTATTACATTTTGAAGGTTGCCTTGTCGGTAAATAGCATTATTTAATCGAACCCCATCAACAACCATTAAAACGGCATTGGTAGCAAAGCCTCTAATCATAGGACTACCACCACCAAGTTGGCTCTTTTGAACAAAAACTTCACCTGTACTTGCTAATATGTCAGCAGTAGTTTGAGGATTCTGTAATTCAATATCTTTAGGCTTAATTGTTGTTATTTTATTGGAAATTTCGCTACGTTCTTGTTCCCATTTATTTGCTGCAATTATAACTTCTGAAATGCTTAGCATTGACTCAATAAGCAATATTGCTTTGTTAAGTTCTATATTGCCATATTCAATGGAGTGCACTTTATAGCTGGCATGCTGGAAAAATAGAGTGTCACGTTTATTAAATATAGAAATATCTGCTTCTCCTTTTGTATCGCTAATAGTGTATTTATCTTGATTCTGATTAAAAACCATTACTTGCTCAATTGGCTGCAGGTTGGTTTCATCAAGAAGAGTTATTCTTTGGGCAAATAACGACAATGAAAATAGAATTAATATTGCTGTAGTAAATGTTTTGTTCATTATAATTTATTTCTATGCGCCATCCTACCATAAATATCATGCCATATATAGTTTTAAAAATATATTATTCAATATTATTTAAATATCTACATATGTATGAATAATTATGTATATATTTAAATTATTAAGATAGTAACTATACAAAGTAAGAGAAATAACCACCAAAGTGAAGTTTACATATGAAAGTTTATTGCTATATGAAATATAAATAGTCTTTGCAAGAAAACGCCAAATACTGCGTTATTCTTGTTTTGAAAACAGTCATTCACAAAAGTGAACTCATTGATTTTCAAAACTTCGAAAGCCTTGTCTTTGACGTTTT
>JAUXEM010000224.1 GCA_030620515.1 Salinivirgaceae bacterium | reverse complement strand
TTACACTCTGAACAAACTGTTTTTGCAATTGTTGACTCAAATTAATACGTTGTTGTATTATTATTTTTTAAAATGAAATTATATAGCAAGTATAAACCAATTATAGGTATCTAAAGCCTTGCTAGGTACTCCAAAAAACAATATTTCAAGTAATGATATTATTAAAAGAGCTATTTATGAAACAGCAATGCATATTATAGTGGTAAATATTGTTTAATGATTGAGAATATGCACAATATTCCATATTAAAATCGGATGTTGGACATAAAAGCTCATCAATAGTAGCACTAATATCATGAGATAAAGAAGCTATTTAACGTCCTTTTTGATAGACACTTAGCGCCACTGAATTACTTTACCATTATCTAAATGACGTAATTCTTTAGGTATATTAATTCTAATTTCTTTTTTTATTGCATCTACCAGTTTTTCCTTTAAAAAACCTTGTGGTGTAATAATGCTTATTTCCCTTTTAGGCGATGGCTCTTTGAAAAATCTAAGATGTGTTTTTTGTTCAGAATTTACATTAAGGGTAGCCAAAAAAGGTAATAATGTATAACCAAATTGATTATCAACAAAACGCATTAAAACCTCTAAAGAACCAGTCTTATAGCTAAACTTAAGCTTTTTAGGCATATAGTGTTTTTCGCCACACAGGTTAATAACATGATTTCTGAAACAATGCCCATCAGTAAGCAACCACATTTCATCAAGCTTTAAATCATGCGATGATATCTTGTTTTGCTCATAAAGTTTATGTGATTCTGAAACATACAAAGCAAAAGGTTCATAATAAACAGGCTGCTCTTCAATTCCTTCTTCTGCAAGTGGTGTAGCTACAATTCCAATATCAATTTGACCTAAGCGCATTTTCTCAACTACTTGGTGCGTCATTAGCTCTTCAACATAAATGTTCAAGTCAGGATATTTATCAACAAGTTGTGGAATAAATAATGGTACTAAATAGGAAGCAATAGTAGGGATTATTCCTATTCTTACTTCGCCACTTACATCGTTTCTAGTATTATCAATTAACTCCGAAATTCGTTCTTTTCCTTGTATTATGGCTCTACCCTGCTCAATAATTCTTTTTCCTATTGCTGTTGGCTCAATGGGCTGTTTATTTCTATCAAAAATTACAATATCCAATTCCTCTTCTAACTTTTTTATTTGCATGCTTAAAGTAGGTTGGGTAACATTACAATTTTCGGCAGCCGTAACAAAATGTCTATAAGTATCTACCGCAATAATATATTCCAATTGAACAATGGTCATAATTATATATTTATAAGTTTTTTGCAAATATAGCTACAGATTATATCTTAGGCAATTTTATTGATGCCAATTATATATCATAATTTTAAAAGTGACTAGCGTTTTAAGTTCTTATAGGGCCTAAATTTGGTTTCAATAATTAAACACTCAACCAACTAATTTTTTTATCAAAATAGATTGCCTCGTATAATGAGCGTTATAACTTTTTCACCAATACTTTTTAATACAATGCATTAAAATCTATGCTAAAAAGTAAACCGAAATAGTTTTCACTAACCGTTCGTTTTCGCACATACCTAACTCCCATTTGAATAGGAGCTACAAACCTAAACGCATGAAAATCGGCAACCAAGTCAATACCATACGACTCTTGATAAGAAATAATTCCTTCATAAGAATATTGAGCAGCATCGTAAAATAAATTAGCTTTAATACGTTTTAAATAAACATACTCCCATGCATTTAAATCTGGGTACAACACAGGGAAACTATAATTAATACTCGTATTTGCCATTTCTTCGCTTGGAATCATAATGTAACCTCTGGGGTGATATAAAAAATCGCTAAATTCAAACGTGCCTTTTTCTTTTGCCTGAACACCGCCACCCACTCTAAAACTATGATTAGCCAATAAACCAGGAAAAAGTAAGCTTCCACTTGCCGAAAAAATATACCCCGCACTATCAAATGGGGCATGTTTATACTGTACATTTAGTATTTGCCCCCACTTTGAATACAAATCGCGATGACTTTTGCTTATTAAATTGTAGCCGTAAAAACCATAAGTAAAGCAATGCCTTAAGCCATTTTCCAAAATAAAATATTCATTTGGAGTAAAAATTGCAGCATCATAACTATAAGAAAGCTCTGGTTGAATTTTTGCACGCCAAGGTCCATAATTAAATACAAAAGGAAAGCTAGCATTTACAGATAAAGAGTGTATGTCATATTCTACCAACCTGAATGTTCCCATTGCATCAATACCAGAATTGTAATATGGACTAGTATATTGGTATTTTAAACTAAGTATTGGATAAAAACCTTTATAAGTATAATCTATAAAAAACTCATTACGCTGTTCGGCCCTATGGTATTTATAACCTGCTGTTAAAAATGAAGTACTTAGTGTATTTTGCGACATAAGGGTAACACCTAATCCTAGTTCTTGATTATTTATATTAATTGCCAAAGGTGCCCAACTATGCAGATTGAAAAGATGCTTAAATCGGCTATAATTCTGAACATTATAATTAGTTTCTAAGGAATCAAAATTCACATATGTCTCTTCATCCGATAAATTATTAGCTAATAATGAATAATACTTTTGGGGTTTAGTATTTTCATATGAAATTGGCTCAGCAAAATGTACTTTGTCAATTTTATAGCCATCGGCAGTATAAGAACTAAAAACAAAATTTTTCCCTATAACATTTCCTTCCCCAACGCCATATTTCACATTAGTAATTGCATTCCATTGCTTCGTAATAAAACTATAACTAAAATAATTAGATACATTATTATAAACTCCTTTTACCAAAACACCTGTGCTATAATACTTTGGCAAAGAAAACTCTAGTTTCTCATTTTTAAGAATCCAATCAATACTATCCCTTCCTAATTGAACAATACCTAACGATTTTCCTTTACTTCCAACGGTCACAAATACTATTGCATCAGAATTTGGTGACCATTCTGGCTGAACCGGTTGCAATGTATCAAACCCAATAGTTTGTTTTAATAGTCCTGTCCTAAAATCACGAATAGTAATACTCCATTTTACCTTTTCACTTACCTCTGTCGATACTATTTTAGTTCCATCGGGTGAAATTCGCGAAAAAAATATTCTGCCTTTATTTTCAATATATCTCTTTTTTTTAGTTGCCAAATCGTAAATAGCTATTCTACTATAGTTCCTATTGCTCCACCTAGTACCACGGTATTCATTCCAAACTATTTTACTTTCTGCTAATGAAAAAGTATTGTCGAAAACATGACCTGGCAAATAAATTTTATGCTCATTTCCAGTACTATCTATTTTAATAAATCGTGCTAATTTCTTATAACTAGTTTTAAAGGCAATAAGTCCACCAGAATACTCTTTTGGAGAATAATAGCTTTCATAATCATTGTTTTTATATGTATAATTAGAGTAGCTTTTATTTTCAACATGTTCTTTTTCTGTATCTATTTTTAAATAATTTATTGATTCTTTATAAAATTTTCTTTCAGGTAAACCTGTTACTTCTTTTATGCCTGCTGAAAATGGATTTGGGTGTATAGGATTCCGACCAACTTTTGTTAAAACATGCTCCCAAATTTTCACATCATATTTTCTTCGCGCATTAGCAATTAAATAATAGCCAAGTTCGTAGTGATTAGGTACAAAATCCTTATAAGAACCAAACATAGCCTTTGGATAAGAATAAACTCCATCCTGACAAAGCTGAGCTTTAAGCTTCATTTGAAAATCGGGGATTCTACCTCGCCCTGCATTTGACGCTCCTGTTTCATACGCCACAGCATCTCCTTCCATAAACCAAAAAGGAACATGTAAGCCAAGAATTGCAGCAATAGCCTGCTCTCCGAACACATAGGTCAAACCATGAGTAAAACCTTGATCAATTTTAGATATATGTACAGTATGCCTAAATTCATGCAAGGTTAAATGTTGTGCCCATGGCTGAAAATAATTGTCTTGTGGTGCCACTGTGTAAAGATTCATTCTTTTAGGCGACCAAGCCACCTCGCCATTAGATATTATAGTCTGATTATGAATTATTATAGGAACTTTAGGAGGAATATGGCTTAGTGTTTTTCCACCTGTTTTATGAATTTTGCTTAAATAACTAGCATAAGTTTGTGCTACTGGTTCTATTTCAGCAGGAAATACTATCTGAAAATAAGGAGTTTTTATTTGTTTCCAATTTATGGAGAAAGGATCCTGACCACTATCATAATATTGACCGAAACTTGTGTGCGCAAAACAGAATATTACAGAAATAAAAACAATAAAAAACTTTAATCTATTATCACGCATAAATAGCCTCTTAAATACATAGGGATTATCCATAGCAAAATAATTATTTTTTTTTAGGTATAGAGATGAGCTAATATTTAACTATTCTTTAAGTGGCGAATCGGATTCAGTTTCCATTACTTTATAGTATGCCCAGTCAACTTGTTCAGGAATTATTCGTTGAAGCAATGCAGTAAGCTGACCAACTAGAGTAATAATCTTATTGCGTTTTTTCTTTTTAATAGACCTAATTAAAATTCGTGCTACTTTTTCGGCACTCATCATTTTTTCCTCTTTACGCGGGGTAGCTCCTTGCACAGAACCATCGGCTGTTAAAGCATGTTCACGAACTTCAGTGCAAGTAAAGCCCGGAGCAATTACCATTACGTGCAATCCCTTTTTCAAGTTCTCAATTCTTATGGTCTCTAAAAATCCATGCAAAGCAAACTTCGATGCACTATAACCTGTCCTACCTGGTAAGCCATGAAAACCAGCAATAGATGAAACACCCACTACAACCCCTTTTGCTTTTAGTAAATATGGTAAAGCATATTTAGTACAATATACAGCTCCCCAGAAATTAACATCCATTAATCGCTTTAAAACACTAATTTCAACATCATCAAAGCGCGATCGCATAGAAATACCAGCATTATTTATTAATATATCTACCGTACCAAATGCTTTAATCGTTTCTTTAATCAATTTTTTGCAATCTTCTTCTTTTGTTACGTCAGTAACTACTGCAATTGCATCATATCCGTTCTTTATAATATCATCTTTAATTTTTGTTATCCTATCTACTCTACGAGCGGCTATGCATACTTTAGCATCAAGCTTAGAAAATTGATAAGCCAAAGCCATACCAATACCTGATGAAGCTCCAGTAATAATTACTACTTTATCTTTAAAGTTTTTCATAATAATATTAATGCTAAACGTAGAATTAAAAATGCTTTGCACTTTGGGTAAATTATTTAGCTGAACAAATGTAATAATTACACTATATAAAATGCTCGTTAAACGATATTGTTTTATAATTATAAAAGTTTAAAATATTTTTTTCATACTTATATTGATGATAACCAAATACCTAAATAAAACCGCTGCAAAAAAGTTCTAAAAAAGTTAAGCTTGCATTTGGAAAATAAAATATAGATAGTATCTTTGCATCGCCTTTAAAAAAAGGCTTTTGATTTAGTAGCTCAGTTGGTAGAGCATCCCGATGAATATCGGGAGGGTCATAACTAATTGAACTAAACAACAAAGCAAAGTAATTAACTTTACTTTGAAAGTTCTAAAATATTGATTTAGTAGCTCAGTTGGTAGAGC
>JAUXEM010000177.1 GCA_030620515.1 Salinivirgaceae bacterium | reverse complement strand
GATTTACCCTTGCCTCCGCCTTTATCGCCAAAGGCGATAAAGGCGGAGGAGGCTAAAGTATTTCTTTCAAACCACCACAATAAATTGTGGTGTTATTCTCATTATTTTATTATCTACCCACTAAATTCGTAGTAATACCTTAAAAATAAAACAAATTTCAATCGAGCTAAAAAAAACTATTTTCGGAATTGCTGGGGCATAACGGTATGTTTTGCGAGTTGGTTTTTTTTTTGTATTTTATGCATCTCAATAATTTTACATTAGCCCAATTCAAAAAAAATAACACAATGAATAGACGCATGGATTTTAGTCAAATGATGAAGAGTTTAAATCAGGAGAAAATTGTTACCTGGTTCGATTTAGGTTTGTTTATTGATCAATTAAGAGAGAACAAGCCATTACCAACCATATCATTTAAAAATTCGTATGACGATTTTAAAGACAATATTCAAACCGGTGGCATAGGTTTTATTACCTTTTATTATTCGGTTGATGGCGTAACAATTGAAGTTGAGAAATATGCTAAAATTCTTAAAAAGCATTTACCAAAAGCCGACATACATTATATAGCTGGCGAGTTTTATCCAGAAAGTGATGAGCTAATAGATAGTAGTTATAAGAAGTTTGAAATACCACAGGCAAGAGGCTTTGATAAATGGAATCTTTACAACGACTTTTTTAATACTAAATTAGAACGGGGTAGCGATGCTTATAATAAACATATTTTTAAATTTTGGCAAAATACACTTTCCATAGCTGAAGATTTAGGAAAATACGTTGAGGACAATAGTATTAATTTACTCTATTTAATTAACGTATGTTCAAACCCTGGGAATGTTGCTTTAAGTTTGGCTTGTGTTCTAGTATCTGAGCTAATGGGGATACCGGTAATTAATAATTGTCACGATTATTATTGGGAAGGTGGTAATAGCAAAGCCGATATAAAAAGCAAAAAACTAAAAGAGGGACCGCGCGATTTCTTTTTTAATAATTCTCATGTAGGAGAGTTTTTCTCGATAATTGAAATGCTATATCCATGGCAATCGAGAACATGGCTTACCATAAATATAAACAAAAGCCAGTCAACACATGTAATAAAACAAAATGGGCACAACCCAGCAAATGTTACTGAATTGGGTACTGGTGTAGATTTAGATTTTTTCTTGAACGTAACAAAACGAGATAGAATTAATGCATTTACACAGGTTCGTGAAATTTTATCAAGGTATAATGAGCAATTAATAGCCTATAGTGTTAAAGATGTAATAAAAAATAAACTCGTTAACAAAACGAATCCAGAGCCTATTCTATTAAAACTTGGTGGCAAAACAGCTCCTTTACAAGGTTTTTCCGACGAAAATATAATATTTTTGCAGCCAACCAGAATAATAGGTCGCAAACGCATAAGCGTTGGGTTTAAGTTAATAAGAAGGCTATTTGCTAATAAAGATTTCATAAACCGATTTACCGAATCGCCATTTTTAAAATTAACAATTCTTATTTCGGGTCCTATACCAATGGGGCAATACGATTATTTTGAAAAGTTATTGGTAAGCTTTAAAGAATCGGAATTAGATATTCCGGAGCAGTTTCGTGAGCGAATATTCTTGGCATTTACCTTTAGCGAAATGGATAAAGAACACTTTAAACTAAAATATAAAGTACCTTTAACCATACCTCAGCTATATAGCATAGCATCGTTGGTGTTATTGCCTAGTAAAACAGAAGGTAGGGGCTTGCCAATTATTGAATCGGCAGCAAGTGGTGTACCCATATTTTGTCGTCGTTATTTTCCCGAAAACGTATATGCTGCGGTTATTGGAGAACACTTGCCCGAGCATCAACGCTTAAAAGTTATTGAATACGACGGAAAAGATATTACCACAGAACATGTTCAGAGCATTATTAGCAGGGTGTTTTTTCCTCATAAATTTATGGACGAAACAGAACAAAACATACAAGTTGTTCGCACGCGTTATAGTTTAGATTCGCTTTATAAAGAGTTTTATGATTTGGGTAAACGAATGTATTTGCAAATGCAACCCAATAATGATAATATGCTAATGGCTAAAGAAGCATTAGCCGAGTATAAAAATATTATAAGCTTTACAAACGACGATTTAAAAAGCCTGCTTAAAACTAATAACCGTCAATATATGCCTGGTTATGCCAAACTTGCTTTTATGAACCAGCTTAAATCGCTAATTGATCCAAGCTTTTTTAGAGTTGAGGAGCAAGACAATTTTGGAAAGCTATTTCATTTTGCAAACAAATTAATTTCTAATAATCCGAGAGCAATAGCCCCTGAAAAAGAGCAACAATTTTATAATACTATTGAGAGTTTATTTCATTTTCATGAAGGAGAAGTGGAAATTCAGCATGATCACTCTTTTGCTTACAGGCACAGAAATAAAAAATATTATCCTTATCAAGATTTTACTTTTCAGGAATTAACAGGTTTAATAAACCTGCTTTATATTAAGTTAATTAATCCAAAACACAAACGAAATATTAACCAAACATCGCACTTTTTTACTAATTGGAATCTTGCATTGTCACAGCTTACATCAAGCTCATATTTAGCAATAGATAATCGCGATAAGCTATTTGAGAAGCTGAAAGCGAATGTGCCTATTGCATATTTTCCTGGTAAGTTTATAAAATATGAGTTAGAGTTTTTTGCTCTACAATCTGTTAGAGCAAGGTTTAAACTATCTATAGAACAAGAACTAACAGCTGAGCTTTTAGAGGATTGTACTTTTGGTATTGCACCAATATATTTGTTTGCTCAAAAATTTCGCCTAGGTCAATGGTTAACCCGCGACGATATTGAGGCGTATTTAGAAAATGGTGCCGATAAAGAATTAAAACTTTTATATAAGTTTAAGATATTACGTATTGTAGAATCGAATCAGCTAAGTGTTGGCTTGCATTTTTCGCAAATTGGCGAACGCGGCTTAAAAATACTTAGACAAATTCGCGATAAAAAGGGCTTTATTATTAGCGTGCGGCGTAATTCAGCAATTATGACTGATTTAGTTGATATTGACCGTTTTCATATTGGTAAAGCATCGTATGAATGGGTATCTAATTTCTTGGGCATACCATTAGATAGTGGTTTTATACAATATGTGCCGGCAGGCATTCGACCCACTTTAGCGTATCCAACACCAGTGCAAACAGCCAAGGAGTTTAGCGATATTTTAAAAGGAGATTTATATAAAAAGCTTTGCGAAAAGCATGGTGAAGAAAATGTTTTAGCTGAGTTAAAACTTGATGCCGAAACCAAAGGTAATCCAGCACTATTTGTTTTACAAAAAATGGACAAAGGAGTTTCAGAAAATCAAGATATTGAGCATTCCTTTGTAACAGGTATTTATAGCGATGGTTTGCCATGGAACGGAGCTCTTGCAAAAGTAAAAACTAACGATCCCAAAAATGATTGGCATTTTGTTGCAGTATCGTCAACCGACAAAACTAAAAAAGTTACCACCTTTGTTAATGAGTTTAATCAACGAGGCAAAGGTATAGGGCGTATTGCATGGAATGGCGGTTACATATTAAATCCTGAATTAGTTGGCAAACTAGGTTTGCCAGAATCTTTTATTGGTTCGCCATTAGGCTTAATAATTAGCAATGGAAAAGTGCTTAGCCCACCATTATTTAACAAACCAGCAATACTAGTTCACAAAAATGGAACAATCGACATTAAGAATGTAAATTGTCAGCAAGGTATAATAGTTAGTGATGCTAGTAAATCCTTCGATTTTACTAGCGAAATGCTAAATCCGCCAAATAGTTATAAAGGCTTAGCTTTTTATAATTTAATGCATACCGAGGAAGATATTCCATGTAAAGACCGAACAATTATTCGTATAGCCGGAAATGTAATAAAAGAAATTATACCATGTGGCTCTCGTTCAAAAGTAAAAATTATACCCGTTGGCTTAACATTTGCTATACCAAAAGACATGTGCCAAAAAAACTGGAAAGTAGGTAAAATATTAAAAATTGTTGTTAAAGGTCTAGAAGATATTAATCATGGCGTTGGTGCGGGTCCAATGTTGCTAGCAAATGGTAAAGTTTGTATTGATATGGAGAAAGAAGGATGGAAGCACATTAACTCCATAAGAACCCAAGCAGCGCGTTTAGATTATACAGATATGCGTGGACCAAAAATTGCTGTTGGAATAGATGCTGATGGTAACCTTTCTATTTTAACTATTAATGGTAGAATTCGTGAATCGGTAGGAGCTACACACAATGACATGGCTGAAATTTTACAAAAGTATGGAATTGTTAAGGCAATGGGATTTGATCCTGGGGGCAGTAGTACACTAGTGGTTGATGGCAAAGTACTAAATATATCGCCATATAATAAACAATACGAAAGCAATATTTATGCCTTGCCACCCGAACCACGTGCTGTAGCAAATGCTGTAATAGGATTTATTAAGGAAAAAGAATAGGATTATTGAAAGATATTGAATAAGATTGAAAGGTGGTTGAAAGAGATTGAAGAAGATTGAAAGAGATTGAAAGGGGGTTGAGTAGTATTAACCTTTTTTAATCCCTCAAATTTACAGGTCTTTTTGTAATCAAATTTTTAAAGTTATAGTTCTACCAGGGTTAACTTAAAACAGCACATGAGTAATACTATAACTATCTGATTATTAACAAACCATTGATGGGTTTGCGGATATTTGGGAATTTAGTAATCAATCTTATTCAATCATTTTTTTGCTTGTTCAAGTTGGGTTTTAAAGTATTATCCTATTTTTGCACAAAATTAGAATTATGAGTAACGAAAAAAAGGAATTGACACAGTTAGCAGACATTGGGGAATTTGGATTAATAGAGAAACTAACTAAAGATATATCTATTAAAAACAAATCGACCGTTAAGGGTATTGGTGATGATGCTGCTGTACTTGATTATGACCAAAAAGAAATGGTGGTTACTACTGATTTTCTAATTGAGGGAGTTCATTTCGACATGGTTTATACTCCATTAAAGCATTTAGGATACAAAGCTGTTACGGTAAACATATCCGATGTTTATGCAATGAATGCTATACCAAAGCAAGTAACGGTATCTATAGCATTGTCAAACAGATTTTCGTTAGAAGCAATTGAAACGCTTTACGAAGGAATTAAAATGGCTTGTGAACATTATAATGTTGATTTAATAGGAGGTGATACCGTATCATCAGTAACGGGATTAACTATTAGCGTTACTGCTCTTGGCGAAGTTGAAAAAGGAAAAGCAGTTTTAAGAAGTACAGCAAAACCAGGCAATTTAGTTTGTGTTACCGGTGACTTAGGAGCAGCTTACGCCGGCTTACAAATATTGAAACGTGAAAAAGAGGTTTATTTAGTTAACCCAAACTCACAGCCTGACATGTCAGGGTACGATTATGTTTTGGAACGTCAACTTAAGCCCGAATGCAGAAAAGATGTGATTGAGGGATTAAAGAAGAACGGAATTGTTCCTACAGCAATGATTGATATTTCCGATGGCTTATCATCTGAAATATTACATATTTGTAAGCAATCGGGTACGGGAGTAAAGCTTTTTGAGGATAAGATTCCTGTTGATGTGCAAACAATGATGGTTGCTGAAGAGCTTAATTTGGATACCACTTTGTTGGCAATGAATGGTGGCGAGGATTATGAATTGCTTTTTACTATTGCTGCAAGCGACGAAAATAAAATAAATGAAATAGAAGGAGTTTCAGTTATTGGTGAAATATTAGAAGACAAAAAGGAATTAAAGCTTTATGGACGAGGCGAAGGATCCACAACCATTCAAGCTCAAGGTTGGAATGCATACAAAAAATAAAAGGCGCCTAAGCGCCTTTCTTTATAATATATCTTTTCAGACTAAAATGTTGCTAAAGAAAAGTTCTGAGCTTTACGTGGATTAACACACATTACCGGAACTCTAGCTGTGTTTGCAATAATAAACTGCTCGTTTGCACCAACCACATAGTCAATTGTTCCTATGTTTTTGGTAGTCATAATCATCATTAAATCAGCCTCAATGTCTTTGGCATAATTAATAGTTGCTTGAGCAAAACTACCAGCTTTCTCAGCTGTTGCTATTTCATAATCAACATTGTACTTTGCTAAATATTTTTTAGCAAAAGTTAAATTCTGATTAACTTTCTTAACCAAATTCTCATCACTTACATCTTGCTTAACAAAATGCACTTTTGCATTAAATATTTTTCCAAAATATATAGCCCAAATTAATTTCTCGCGGTTTTCGCTTTTAAAATTAACAGGAAATACAATCTTATCGAAGCTTGATTTATCTGATGGTGGATCTTGAACAACAATAAATGGAGCATAAGAACTTACAATGACTTTCAATGCCCAACTACCTGTTAGTTTTTGCATCCCTTTCATACCATGGGTTCCCATTATTACAAGGTTAATGTCCTCATTGTCTTTAGTATATTCCCCAATGGTAGTAAATATTGTGCCTTCCATTACTAAAGCTTCAATATCAACTTTGTGTTTTTCTGCTGCTTCTTTCGAAATGTGTATTAATCGATTTTGAGCATCTTCAATTTCTTTGCTTTTTTTAACAATGTGAAACAAGACAATGCTATTATCAAGAATTTTTGCAATTTTAACAGCGTGAGCTAAAGCGTTTTCAGCAATGTCTGTAAAATCCCATGGTACAACTATTTTTTTCCCGGCTTCCATATATTGAGCAATTAGTTTAATAAATATTATGGGGCTATGCCACAATACTCAAAGTTATGTAAAATTTTTAATTAAACCCAAACTATGTATTAGAATTGAAAATCAAAAGTTGAATGAAGGATTATCAGGTTCTTATTATTCATATAACAGCTAGCCCCTTGGGTTGGCACTGTCTGTCATACATGTAGATTAGATTATTCGGGTAGGTAAGATGAAGCAATCCTAACATTCTTTAATTGAAGCGATTGCTTCGTCGTATCTACCATTGACATAAAATTATTTTAAAGGCAACATACAGCCAAAATTTTAGTTTATGCCATTCTGCATTTATTATATTTTTTTGGATGACCACTCGCAAAGACGCTCTTGCAAGTTTTTTTGGACACCCTCTTGAATGGTATATTGTGTTTTTATTTGTCTGGAAAAGAACCTGAAATTACGCCTCGTTGCGAGTTTCTAACAAAATCAATTATCTCGTCGCGCTCTTTACTGGCAGGTATTTCAGCTTCAATTTGATCCACAGCTTGTGTTATGTTAAGACCTTTTTGATATAGGTTGCGATAAATTTCTTGAATTTCTTGAATTTTCTCGTTTGAGAATTTTCTACGGCGTAAACCAATAGAATTTAAACCAGCAAAGCAAAGAGGCTCTCTACCAGCCGTAATATATGGAGGTATATCTTTACCAACCTTAGAACCACCTTGAACAATTACATGTGTTCCAATGTGTACAAATTGATGAACTAAACTACCTGGGCTAACAATAGCAAAATCATCTACTACAACCTCACCAGCAAGCCCTGTTGTATTGCCAATTATTACATTGTTTCCAACAATACAATCGTGAGCAATATGAACATATGCCATTAATAGGCAATTTGCGCCAACTACAGTTTTACCTTTTGCCGCTGTACCTGAATTTATGGTTACATACTCCCTTATTGTTGTGTTGTCACCAATTTCAACATAAGTTTTTTCACCCTTATATTTTAAGTCTTGGGGTATTGCTCCAATGATAGCTCCGTAAAATATTTTACAATTTTTACCAAG
>JAUXEM010000131.1 GCA_030620515.1 Salinivirgaceae bacterium | reverse complement strand
CATTGAACTAGTTGTGGCATAACTGAAACTATTTGCTTTGTATATTTGAAGTTTTTAGAGTAAAAAATAACAAGAAAAATATTTTTTAGGCATATATTGTAAGATGCTGATTACGAGTACTTAATAGTAGCGTTAAATATTACGAGGAATTACTGAACAACGAAAGAAATTGATTTGTTTCATAAAAAATTAGAAAATTTTAAATATCATTTAATTTTCATTAAGAGGAACGAAATTATAAGTTATTCGAATAACTTACAACGATTACTTAGAACTTCGGGATGGGAGAAGTTTGGTGTTGCATTAGTTCAGAAAATATTAGACGATGAGTTTAGAATTAAACCATATGTTTTTGGAGAAAAAATTGGACGTTATATTGGGTTTTAAAAGGAATAGAAATAATGAATGATAAAAATACAGAATTACAACAATTTTCAAACTTTGTAATTTTTGAGACAGAAAATGGGAAAGTAAATATTGATGTATTTTTTAAAGATGATTCGCTTTGGCTCACCCAAAAGCTAATTTCAGAACTTTTTGAGAAAGGCCGAAGCACTATCACAGAGCATCTTAAGAAGATATTTGCAGAGGGCGAATTGGATGAGGAAGTGGTATGTCGGGATTTCCGACACACCACTCAGCACGGTGCTGTTGAAGGGAAAACACAAACTAAAGAAATAAAATATTATAATCTGAGAGCCATAACTGCTGTTGGTTATCGTGTAAATTCGCATAGAGCAACAGAATTCAGGAAATGGGCAACGGAAATCTTGCACGAATATATTGTAAAAGGTTTTGCAATGGATGACGAACGTTTAAAGCAAATTCGTCATTTTGGTAAAGATTATTTTGACGAAATGCTGGAGCGTGTTAGAGAAATACGTTTAAGCGAACGCCGTCTTTATCAGAAAATTACAGATATTTATGCCCTCTCTGCCGATTACGATAATAAAGCTGATGTTACAAAGTTATTTTTTGCCACAGTTCAAAATAAATTGCATTGGGCAATTACAGGGCAAACGGCTGCTGAAATAATATATACCAAAGCAGATGCTGAGAAAGTCTATATGGGGCTTAAAACGTGGAAACAAGCACCAAAAGGCAAGGTTCTGAAATCTGATGTTTCAATAGCCAAGAATTATCTAAACGATGAGCATATAAAAGCTTTAGAACGAATAGTTACAGCATATCTGGATTTAGCAGAAAGCAGAGCTACAAACAGAACGGTAATGAATATGAAGGATTGGGAGAAATTTTTAGTTCAATTCTTAGAACTTGCCGATTATCCATTGCTTACGAATAAAGGAAAAATATCGATGCTCGAAGCTAAACTGAAAGCAGAAAGTGAGTATGATAAATACAGAATTATTCAAGACAAAAACTATATTTCGGATTTTGATGAGGAAATTAAAAAGCTAAAAGAATAGCCACGCTAAGTCCATACACATTTGCAATCGCACAAGCCCAACGCTTAACCCAAATTGCAAAAGAGTATGGCTTTCCCACGCTTTTTTGCCTTCCCTAAAAAAACTAAATTTTGAGAAACTGTATATTTGTTTCCAAAAAGTGATTTAAAGTTCGATTCTGATTTTTAGAAAATGTCTAAATATCAGTAATAAAGCCCATTGCACAACACAATATAAAAAACATTAGCTATTCGTCGTTCATACAAAGAGTGTGTGTTATTGTTACCCCGCGTGAATTTCACTGATTCACACTATTAGGATAAATTTAGTTGCAAATCTGCGAGATTCACGCTACTTTAGTTGTATGAAACTGATTGCTAAACCAAAACGCAAACGTTTATTATATCAGCCGTTAGGTTTCATGCAGAACAACATGCCAACGCAAAAATAGCACATTTACAAGCTCCAACACACATACCGATACTTTAGCTTGCAAAAGAGCTATTTTTATCCAACACACCTAAATTCATATAGCTTTCATCCTTAAGTTTAAAAAAGAAACATATAGAGTATTCGATAAAATATTTTTTTTACTTTTGCTGGATGTGTCAAATTATGCAAGAACATACAGATGTAATCGTTTTCTCTCAATGGAGCAGAAAAAGCTATGCTGTATTTGCGAGTCTTAATAAGGTGGTTCACATTGCTCGCTTATCTATTGATATTTGCCAATCGTCACTTTTAAATATACCTGCTGTTATTCGTCTACTTTCTTTATTGGGCGTAAGCGATATTGAAGATGATGATATAGACACTAACGAACAGATTGATAATTTGCTTTCATTAGCAGTAATGCCTATAATTAGTAGTAACAAGGATATTTACAGTCAAAATAAACTAATAAATTATAATTCGGGAAGCCCATATTTTGCTCTATGCAAAGTATGGGCTTTCTCTTGTTTATACCATTTAATATGATTGAAGCACTGAAACAAAAGGTGATAAACCTACAAAACATAAGCCATCAGGAAGCAATGGCATTAAGTAAAATCACGGAAAAAGAAAAGCTATATCAAGCAGCCGATGAGATAAGAAAACACTTCTGTAATGATGTCATTGACCTTTGTTCTATTACCAATGCAAAATCGGGAAAATGTACACAAGATTGCAAATGGTGCTCTCAATCTATACATCACAAAAGTGATATAGAAGAATACGAAATTGTAGATAGCAAACAAGCAGTAAAAGAAGCTGTGGAGAGTGCTAAGCAAGGTGTCTCACGTCATTCATTAGTAATCAGCGGACGTAAAGCAAGCAATAAAACATTAGATGGGTTAATTCCGATTTATCGTGAAATATCAGAGCAAAGTTCAATTGGTTTATGTGCATCGATGGGATTGATTACTGAAGAGCAAATGCAACGCTTAAAAGATGAAGGAAATGTTGGACATTACCACTGTAATATAGAAACGGGTCCATCTTTTTTCTCAAGTTTGGTAAGCACTCACACTATCGCTGAAAAGATAAAGACCATAAAAATAGCACAGAAAATTGGCTTGAAGGTTTGCTCGGGTGGTATAATAGGCATGGGTGAATCGATGGAGCAACGCATTGAAATGGCGTTTACTATAAGAGAATTAGATATTAAATCTATTCCTATAAACATATTGCAGCCCATAAAGGGAACAGCCCTAGAAAATATTGCTGCCTTAAGTGAGGACGAGATTCTTACCACTATTTCAATTTTTCGTTTTATAAACCCCGATGCTCATTTACGCTTTGCAGGTGGACGTGTTCAAATTAAAGAGTTTCAGCACAAGGCTTTACGTGCAGGAATAAGTGCAGCACTTACTGGAGATTATCTCACATCAACAGGTTCCAATATTCAAGAAGACATTAAAGACTTTGCTAATGCAGGATTCAAAATTAACTATGAGCAGTAATTTAATTTTAGCTTTTGATAAAGCACACATTTGGCATCCTTATACTTCGGCTACGCCTGAAAATAATTGCTTATTGGTTGAAAAAGCTGATGGTGTGCATATACACCTTGAAAGTGGCGAGCGCTTGATTGATGGCATGTCGAGTTGGTGGGCGGCTATACATGGTTATAATCATCCTGAGCTAAATGCAGCCTTGGTAGAACAAAGTAATAAAATGGCACATGTTATGTTTGGAGGGCTAACACATCGTCCTGCTGTGAAGTTGGCACAAGAGTTATTAAAGATTGTTCCTAAAGGATTACAGCATGTTTTTTATTCCGATTCGGGTTCGGTGGCTGTGGAAGTGGCTATGAAAATGGCTTTACAATATTGGCATTCCCAAAATAAAGAACAAAAGAACCAGCTTGTTAGCATAAAGAAAGGCTACCATGGGGATACTTGGCATGCCATGTCGGTTTGCGACCCAGTAACAGGTATGCATCATATTTTTAACAATAAACTTTCTGTTCAGCACTTTTTGCCTTCTCCTTGTTCCAAATTTGATGGCGAATTCGTGGAGAGCGAAATTGAAGAAGTCGAGCTGTTTTTGAAAGAAAACAACAAACAGCTGGCTGCATTTATTTTAGAACCTATTGTGCAAGGTGCTGGTGGCATGCTTTTTTATCATCCCTCTTATTTAAAACAAGTAAAACGCTTGTGCGAAAAATATGACGTTCTGCTAATTGCCGATGAAATTGCTACTGGTTTTGGACGTACAGGAAAAATGTTTGCTTGTGAACATTCCAAAATCTCGCCTGATATTATGTGCGTTGGCAAAGCTTTAACGAGTGGTTATATGTCATTTGCAGCAACTTTATGCACCGATGATGTAGCCAATACGATTTCAAATGGCAAGCCTGGCGTATTTATGCACGGACCAACATTTATGGGCAATCCTTTGGCTTGTTCTGTGGCTTTAGCAAGCATTAAATTGCTCGTAAAAAGCCAATACAACATCCATAACATTGAGCAACATCTAAAAGATGGGCTTATGGAGCTAATGGATAATAATGCTGTGGCAGATGTTCGTGTGCTCGGTGCCATTGGTGTAATTGAAATGAAAGAAGATGTTGACATGGCTAGGATTCAACAAGCATGCACAAGTGAGGGCATTTGGCTCCGTCCTTTTGGAAAGTTAGTATACACCATGCCGCCTTTTATTATTTCGGATAATGATTTGAAGCATTTATGCAATAGCATAGACCGTGTGATAACAAAAATATATTCTTAAAATGGACAAATACAATACACGTTTACAAGAATTAAAGGAGAGTAATAATTATCGACAATTACCCGATAAGGAAACACTTAATCTCATTGATTTATGTTCGAATGATTATTTGGGAATAAATACAAATACACATCTTCGAGACGAGTTTTTGCGTGAATTCAATATGGATTATGCTTTCAGCTCAACTTCGTCACGCTTATTGAGCAAAAGTCTTGAACAACATGTACTCTTAGAAAAAACTATTGCAGAAAGCTACAATACTGAGGCTGCCTTGCTTTTCAATAGTGGCTATCATGCCAATGTAGGCATACTTTCGGCTTTGCCTGACAGTAAAGATTTAATTATTGCCGATAAGCTGATTCATGCCAGTGTAATTGATGGTGCAACACTGAGCAGTGCCGATTTTATGCGCTACAAACACCTAAATAACGAACATCTTGAGCTCTTGTTGGAAAAGCATCGCAAAAACTACGAAAAGGTATTTATAGTGAGTGAGAGCATCTTTAGTATGGATGGCGATGTAGCTAATATTCGTGAGCTAATCGAATTAAAAAACAAATACAATTGCTACTTATACATTGATGAGGCACATGCGCTTGGGGTTTGTGGCAAACAAGGTTTAGGATGTGTTGAAGCATTAGATTGCATGGCAGAAGTTGATTTTATTGTAGGTACAATGGGAAAAGCAATGGCATCTGTTGGGGCGTTTGTGGCATGTCAACAGGTTTTTGTTGATTACCTGATTAATCACTCACGGGCTTTTATATTTAGTACAGCACTGCCACCAATTAATGCAGCATGGAGCACTTTCATATTTCAAAAAATGAAAGACATGAATGCGCAAAGAAAGCGTCTTCAGAAGCTTTCATCAGACTTTACTGCTATGTTAAACGTGAAGTCAGATTCTCATATCATTCCTTTTGTAATTGGCGCAAATGCTGAGGCTATTGCTGCATCACAATTACTTAAACAGAATGGTTTTAATGTACTGCCCATTCGATACCCTACCGTACCGAAGAATACAGCTCGTCTGCGTTTCTCATTAAGTGCCAATATGAAAATTGAGAACCTAAAAGCAATACAATCTATTTTAACAACGGAAACTCCAAGTTATGAATAAGATATGGATTAGACAGAACAATCAAGCCAAACTAATTCTGTTTTTTAATGGATGGGGGATGGATAATAGTTCTATCAATCACTTAGAAATAGGTGATTACGATATCGTAGAATTCAATGATTATAATGTACTTGATTTTGATGATAGTGAATACAAAAGCTATTCTGAAATATATGTTGTAGCGTGGTCGCTTGGTGTTTTGGCTGCATCGCTTGTTCTTGCAAACTCAATTTTGCCTATTAAGAAATCTGTAGCCATCAATGGAACCGCCAATCCTGTGGACGCCAAAGATGGGATACATCCTGCAATTTTTAAGGGCACACATTTAGGGTGGAATAAAAAAAACAGAGAGCGCTTTTTGATGCGCACTATTGGAGGTAAAAAAGAGTTTGAAGCTAATCGGTCAAAATTTGGTGAGCGATTAATAGAAAACCAAAAAGAAGAATTAGCAAAACTCTATGACTATTCCCAGCTGAACGAAGCCGAGGACTTCCATTTTGACACCACATTTATTGGTAAAAATGACGCCATATTTCCGCATGAAAATCAATTGAATTATTGGAAAAACAGATGCACAGTTAAAGTATTGAATATTCCTCATTATCCATTTTTACATTTCACAAATTGGGATAATATTATAACACAGTAAGAGATGATAGACATTGATAAAACATTAGTAAAAAAGCAGTTTAATTGCGGTTTAAACACCTACAATGACACTGCTGTTGTACAAAAACAGATTGCGCAAAAACTTATTCAGGAATTAGCCTTATTTGGTATTCCTGCTCAGTCGCATTTGTTTGAAGTGGGCTGCGGAACTGGTTTTTTGACTCAAGAAATAATGGAAGTATTTGATTTTGATGAATTAATAGTTAATGACATTAGTCCTACTGCAAAACTAAAGATTCAAGAGTTAAGTAAATACCACAAAAAGGATATTCATTTTAAGGAAGGAGACGCTGAAGAAATTGATTTTCCACAAAATCTTAACGCTGTAATCTCGAGCTCTACCATTCAGTGGTTTAAGAATAAAAAAAGATTTTTCAACAAGGTACACCAAAACCTAGAAACTAATGGCGTTTTTGCCTTTAGCACCTTTGGTTGTGATAACTTCAGAGAGATAAAAAGCTTAACAGGTGTGGGGCTTGATTATCAGCGCTTGGATGAACTTATTGAAATACTTTCCAATAAATTCAATATTCTTAAGTGCGATGAATGGCTTGTAACTAAAACCTTTGATTCTCCCTTGGACGTTCTGCGTCATATTAAGCAAACTGGAGTAAATGGTATTCAAAAGACTCACTTTGGAAAGAAGGAGTTGAGGAAATTTACGGAAGGATACAATGAACACTTTTCAAACGAATTAAAGCAAGTTAGTCTAAGCTATAATCCAATTATTATTATTGCTCAAAAAAAGTAAAATGAAACATAAACAAATATTTATCAGCGGCATTGATACCGATTGTGGTAAAACCTACATTACAGGTTTATTAGCCTATCATATGAGAAAATCAGGGATAAACTGTATTACTTCAAAACTAGTTCAAACTGGCTGCACAGGCATTGCTGATGATATTATTGAACATCGTCGCATCATGGAAATTGACCTGCTTACGGAAGATGAAAATAAGCAAACTTGTCCTTTTGTGTACTCTTTCCCTGCGTCGCCGCACTTATCGGCAGCAATAGACCAACGACCGTTTGAACTAGAAAAAGTTAGTGAAGTATTTTGCAGTTTACAAAAAAAGCATGAATTGGTATTAACTGAAGGAGCCGGGGGAATCGCAGTTCCGTTAATAAACGGAATACTATCTACTGAATATATAAAAGAGAACCATTTGCCTCTAATATTAGTTAGCTCATCAAAATTGGGAAGTATAAACCATACTTTACTTAGCATTGATTATTGCATGAATAACAACATTGAATTAAAGACGGTTATTTATAATCAATTCCCAGATGATGACAAGCAAATAGCAAATAGTTCATTTGAGTTTCTGAAAGAATTCCTTGCTAAAAACCATCCTAATATTAAGCTTATTCATAGTAAGGATTTAGATAAGGACTCTGTTTTTGAATTTTGTGATTTGATGATGTAAATACACATGTTTGTCTTGTCCTAAAATAAGTTTACAATAAATTTGTAAATTTAACCGCACAATTATGGACAAAAAAGAAGTTACCAGAGAAGAAATTGTTGTCGAATATTTAACCGGCAATATTAGTTATCGAGCTCTTGAAAAAAAGTATGGAGTTCCATCACGAAGCATTTGCGACTGGGTATTAAAATATCAAGGACGGTTACCAAGTTGGAGAGAAAAAGAAAAAAGAAGAAAACCAATAACAACATTTTCTGACCATTGGATGCGAAAATATCCAAATTTGATAGAAGAATTTTAACCAACAGCACCCAATCAATTATGGGTAAGCGATATAACTTATATTATTGTCGGTGATGGCTTTGCTTATTTAAGTCTTATAACAGATGCTTATAGTCGAAAGATAGTTGGATTTTATCTTTCTGTTAATTTAGCAGCCGAAGGCTGTATAAAAGCTTTAAAAATGGCATTAAAAGATAATCCTGTTCTTGGCAGGTTAATTCATCATTCAGATAGAGGTTCTCAATATTGCTGTTCAGATTATGTGAAAATTCTAAAAGATAATTTTGTAAAAATCAGTATGACACAAAATGGAGATCCAAGAGAAAATGCAATTGCAGAAAGAGTAAACGGAATATTAAAAGATGAACTTTTAGAAAAAAGGCATTTAAATTATGAAGAAGCGGTAAAGGCTGTTTCAATAGCAATAAGTATTTACAATCATCAACGACCTCATGGAAGTATAGATTATCTTACGCCATTTGAAGCTCATTTTAAAGAAGGAAAAATAAAAAGAAGATGGAAGAATTATTATTCAAAAAAGAAAGAAATGGAACCGGCAGGGGAGCTTTGCGAACTTTAAATAATAGTAAATTGTATTTAGGATTAAAAATAAAGTGTAAATTTGTAACAGGATTAAGAATTAAAAAGTGTAAACTAAATTCAGGACGAGACACACAGTTGAAAGTTTATATGCGGAGGTTCTAAGGCATCCTGGATTATTTGAAATACTTCAAAGAAAATATAAAATAACTGTTACTGGACCAACAACTTTGTCTGCTTTATTAAATAGTTTACAAATGGGATTTAGAACACTTGCTGTTCAAAAAAGAAGCAGTGAAGTTTGGGACATATTAAAAGCAGTAAAGTTTGAATTTAAAGAGTTCTCAGGGGTTTTAACAAAAGTACACAAGCAACTGAATACGGCTTCTGGCACACTTGAAACATTGCGTACAACAAGAACTAATGGAAAGAAAGCTTAAAGATGTTGAAACCTTTACTGCATTAGAATCAAAAGAAATATTAGAATTACCAGATAGTATTGAAGTTGAAGAGTCCGGTAATGAATAACATTGACAACTTAAAAAATGTGATATATATATATTTCTAATAGCATGTATTCCAAAGCTTGTAATATCCTTATAATAAAAGTTTTTAGTAACTGAGCCTGCTAAAATTGGCGCATAGGGAATCACTTCCTTATCTAACCAATTGTTAAGACAAATGATGTTATGTTAAATTATTCAACTAACAATCATTAGCTATAATTAAAGCTAGTTTATAGCGATTCTAAATAACTATATTATCATAACAAAATGTTCCACAAAATAAATAAGCTCAACTACCATAAAAGAACTATCTTTCGCACCTCTTTACAATCAACAAAATGTCTAAATTAAAACACATTCGTCAATAGCACCCGAAGTGTTTTTACTGTAACAGAATAACAATATGAAAAACAAGCTTACTAACTTATTAAATATAGATTATCCCATAATAATGGCTCCAATGTTTTTGGTATCTAATACTAAAATGATTATTGAAGCTCTAAACTCAGGAATTACAGGAGCAATACCAGCTCAAAACTATAGAACAACTCAGGAACTAAAAGAAGCAATTTTAGAGATTCGTAAGGTAAGTGACAAACCTTTTGGCATTAATTTAATAGTTAATAAATCGAACCCCAAATACAAAAAGCAATTGGATGTTTTAGTGGAAACGAAAGTAGACTTCATTATTACATCGCTTGGTAGTCCTGAGCTAGTTATTAAAAAGTGTAACACTAGGGGCATTAAAGTTTTTTGCGATGTTGTTGATTTAAAAATAGCACAAAAAGTAGAAAAGCTAGGTGCCGATGCCATAATTGCGGTAAACAACAAAGCTGGTGGTCATACTGGAGACCTAGCTCCAGAAACATTAATCCCTTTATTAAAAGAACATTGTAACATACCCGTTATTTCTGCCGGTGGTGTTGCCAACAAAGAACAACTCGATAATATTTTAGCACTAGGCGCCGATGGAGTATCTGTTGGTACAATATTTATTGCAACAGAAGAATGCGATGTTTTGCCTGAATATAAGCAAGCGCTTGTCAATTACACAGCCAACGATATTGTTATGACTAATAAAATGTCGGGCTCGCCACTGTCGGTTATTAATACACCATATGTTAAAAGTATTAATGCTAAAACCACGCTTTTCGAAAAATTATTGGCAAAAAATCGCCGCTTTAAAAAAATTATTAAGATGCTGATTCTATCCAATGGAATGAAAGCCATGGAGAAAGCTGCATTTAAAGCAACCTACAAAACAGTATGGGTGGCAGGCTCAAGTATTGAATATGTGCAAAAAATTAAAAGCGTAAAGCAAATTATTGAATCATTAGTAAAGTAACTATAATAGATAATATTTGCCGAGTAAGATATATCTCATATACGCCCAGTACAATGAGTAATATTCAATAAACTAAGTAATTGTAAATAAATAAACGCTTCATGCAATTGTTTTTTTTATCTTTACAGAATGAATAAAGTAACAGATATAAAAGCTAAATACACAACGATAAAGAACGAAGCTAATGAGCGCTTTTTACGAATATGGGCAGCAACAGAAGCT
>JAUXEM010000003.1 GCA_030620515.1 Salinivirgaceae bacterium | reverse complement strand
TGGCTGACCAACCTTTCCACGTAGGATTGATTACCTACAGGCATGCTCAAAGGTGTTTCATCTTTTCAATACGCCTGAAAAAAAAATCCCCACCTTATGGACTTGCACGGCGCAATAACCTGAATAATTCATGCGCTTAGTTCGATGTAGCATTAAACCGAAGGAATACGTATCCTTTTGTTAGCTTAACAGCTATGCCGCAAACGTGCAACATTTAACCATGCCAAAACAAAAGAAATAAAAAAGTTTGTAACAAATCGCATACCTTTCCGTCACTTACATAAAGCCAGAAGAAAACCCTCACGAGGGTAACAATTTATTTCATTGTACGTTCTCAAAAGAAAACATATTTAAATTTTTTTTGTGAATCGTTTATAATAAATAAAAAACTTTAACTAAGCAATAATTAAAGTGAATTTAAAAGATTACAATAATGCCGTAGATGAGTATTCGGATAATGTTTATCGCTTTATTCTAAAAAACATTAAAAACAGCGAAAAAGCTAAAGACATTGTTCAAGATAGTTTTGAGAAACTTTGGATAAATGTAAAAAATGTGAATCCACTAAAAGTGAAGTCATATATATTTACAACAGCTTATCACACAATGATTGATGTTATTCGAAAAGAAAAACGACAAACAGATTTTGAACAAGTGCGTGAAGATAAATACTCTCACACAAAACAGTACACCGATTTAAGCGATGTGCTTACTGACGCATTAAACAAACTAAACGAGACGCAAAAATCAATAATCCTATTGCGCGACTACGAGGGTTACTCGTATAAAGAAATAGGAGAAATTACAGGTTTAAGTGAATCGCAAGTAAAGGTTTACATATTTAGAGCTCGTGTAGCACTTAAAGAATACATTGGTAGTATGGAAGCCGTAATTTAAATAGGATTTTAAATGAGAATAGGTAAAAATAACTACGAACTGTTTTTGGTAGATTATTCGGAAGGAAAACTTTCTGAAGAAACTGCAAATGAAGTAGTTCAATTTCTTGCAGCAAATCCTAATATTAATGATGAATTTGAGCTGTTTAAGAATAGTGAAAATGAAACATCAGAAATTATTTTGAGCAATAAAGAGAACTTAAAAAACATTCCTTATGAAACGAGTTCGGCAAATTCTGAGTTTTTTCAGCAGTTATGTGTGGCAAAACTAGAACAACAGCTTTCGCCTGACGAAGAGCAGCGATTTAACACCGCAGTATTAGCTGAAAAAGAGAAACAAAAAGAATTTAACCTATTTGCAAAAACAAAATTCATTTCTGAAAATACAATTTATAACGAAAAACTCACCCTGAAGCAAAGCTTTACTTCGCATGTTATTAACCCTAATAATTTTATCGAATATTGTATTGCTTGTAGCGAAGGGTGGTTGAATTACCAAGGGGCAACTGCCCTTAATAAATATATAGCCAAAAACAAGAAGCTGAAAAAAGAGTACGATTTAGTTAGCCAGATTAAATTTGCTCCCGATTATTCGATTGTATTCCCCAACAAGGCGAATCTGAAGAAATTCCAGTTTTTAGGCGCACAGACAAGAAAGTATATTTCATCCGCAGCATCGATTGCGGCAGTTTTGGCTTTGTCGTTATTTGTTTACAGAACACCATCAATACTGAATAATATACAAACAGCAACAATAATTGATGTTGATGCCAGCAGTAATACGGGTCAAATAAGAACAACAAAACAAATAAGCAAAAATATTAAAGAAGATGCAATTAGTTTTAAAAATGATTCCCAACAAACCAGAAAAATAAAAAAAGAAAGTTTTTTTAGCAATAATGCTTTCGAAAATGAAAGAACCCCACATGTTGAATCTCTTAAACCTAAAACCATAAACAATATTAAATGTAAAAAATGTACAATTAATAAAAAAATAATAAAGGCCTCAAGTTCTGCTATTTTAAACAAAAAAATTGCAAGTGTTGAACAAAAAGCAACAAAAGAAAAGATTAATTCTAAAAGTTTAGCAAGCAACATAGTTAAAGCAGGAATTTCAGGAGTAAACAAAATAACGAATGGAAAAGTGAAAGTAAAAAAAGTGAAAGGAACGCAAAAAACAAAACTAACATTCTCTTCAAAGCATCTTGCTTTTTCAACTAATGTAAAATAAAAATAACTAAAACCATACAATTATGAATTTCAAATCATTAATACTATTTATATTTACTATCTATTTAGGTTCATCTGTTGCTCTTGCTTCTTATAGCAATACTATTAGCATGAATGTTCCTGACACTATTACAGAAAAGATTACACAGGAAGAGGTGATAGTTAGGGACACCGCTTTTGGAGACCTAGAACGAGAACTTAATGAGCTTAATGAAAATACTAAAATTGCTGACACAACAAAAATTAGAGTTGGAAAACTAAAAATTTCGGTTATTGATGACGGCGAAGATGTAATAATTACAAGAGAAAAAGATAAAGATACCGATTGGGATGACTGGGAAGATAGGGACGATTATTGGGATAATGATTCAGACAATGATTTTTCAGTTGGCTCAATCAATAAAAAATTTAAACCTCACTGGGCAGGATTTTACATGGGACTAAATAATTATATGACTTCAGATTTTAGCACAACCTTGCCTGAAGATTCTGAATATTTAGCAGTTAATACTAACAAATCGTATGAAGTTATTATAAACTTTGCAGAACTGGGTATTCCAATAATTAAGCACCGAATTGGGTTGGTAACAGGCATTGGTTTTAAATGGAACAATTACAAATTTAAAAACACACAGGTTCGTTTAATACCAGACTCATCTTATCTAACTTACGAAATAGACACCATAAATAACAACTCAAAAAGCAAATTAACTGTTTCATATCTTACCGTTCCTCTTTTGTTAGAATTTCAAATTCCGGTACAAGATAACCCACTGTTTATATCAGCTGGTGTTGAAGGGAGCATAAAACTAGGTTCGCACACAAAAATGAAAACCAACGATGGAAAAAAATCGAAAGATAAAAGTGATTTTCATGTGTCACCATATACGCTAGCAGTAACAGCCCGAATCGGCTACGATTGGTTTGGAATTTATGGATCGTATAGCTTACAAAAACTATTTCAAGGAGATGAAAGTCCAGAGCTATATCCGTTTGCCATTGGTATTGGTATTGTGTTTTAAGATAATCGATAAATACTAAATCTGCCTACAACACATAACTGTCAAGCTAAGAAATAAATATTCAGTAGTTTTATACTAGAATTATTATCGATAGTTCGTTAAGTTTTTATATCTAATTGACAATGAGAATATTGCACAAAATTAGAAATTCTTGCTAACATGCATATTATCACCATGTTATTTATTGGCTCACTACCTGCCCAGAATAAGTCAGCCTGCCTGGCGGCAGACGACGGACTCATATCTGTATGCCGCCAAGGCAGGTCTCAAAATCTAACGAAACATAACTAAGTATTGCAGAAGAAACTAAATGTTTTGTAGAAACCCGCATAAAATTAATATTTATGCGGGTTTTACATATTTATCTATTTTACAAATAGCAGAAAATATTTATCTTGCTTTTTACCCAATTAGTCTAATAAATAGTATCATTTAGGAAAAAATTTGATTTTTTCAAATAATCCTGCTATATTCCGTGCAAATTCAACTTATTGAATAAACAATGCAGCAACGACACTTTTTGGGTCTAAAACAACACAAAACCCTTGCTTTACTATTATTCGGATGGCTATTGTTAGCCTTTCCTTATAAAGGTATTTCAAGTAATGACGTTGCATTAGTAAATCAAATTACAATTAACGATTCTATTTACTTAATCAATAATAATCAACAGCAATCGTCAAGATTTATACAATTAAACAACAAGGCACTACCTCAGAACATTAAAATTACGATAGATTCAAGCACTATTCAAAAACTAGGTTTAACACAATACAAATTCTATTTATTACCTAGCGAATCTAAGAGTATTCCTTGGATGTTAAATTCAGATAATAATTTTGTTTTTTTCAACAATCCAAATACTGAAATAGTTATAGAGTCGAGAAATGAAAAAGGTAAGGTATTTACAGATAGAATTTTTTTAAGTATTCCATCTAATACATCAAGCTTTGATTATACCTGGGTTATTTACTTTCTTTTAATGGGAGGACTTGTGATTGTAATATATTATTGGGCGGATTATAGAATAACAAAAGAACGATTTTTACTTGAAAAAGAAATTAGCATTAGAACCCACGAGCTTTCTGAGCAAAAAGCAAAATATGAAGATTTATTAACTAATTACCTGCCAAAAGAGGAGTTCGAAAAACTTAAAGAAAAAGAAAAAACAGTACGCTTTAAGATGGTAACTGTACTTTTCTCAAACGTTCTTGGGTTTACGAAAATAGCAGAACAAGAAAATGCCGAACGACTAATAGATGATTTAGACAGGTTTGAGTTTCAATTCGACGATGTAGTAAAGAAACTTCACATTGAAAAAATTAAATCAATTGGAGATTCATACATGTGTGCAGGAGGAATACCTAAAAAAAACAGAACTAATCCAATTGAAGTGGTTTTAGCGGCATTCGAAATGCAGCAATACATGGAGCATCTAAAAAACCAATATATTTCAGAGAATAAAAAAATATGGGATTTACGAATGGGAATCCATACAGGACCAGTATTCAGCAACTCAATTAGCAATAAAAAAAGACTAGAAGTTTGGGGTGATACTGTAAATATTGCCAGTAGAATGGAAGCTTCTGGAGAAACTGGAAGGGTAAATATTACAGGAATGACATACGAATTGGTTAAAGATTACTTTTTATGTCAATACCGAGGAAAAATGCCTGTAAAATACAAAGGCGATATCGACATGTATTTTATTGAAGGGTTTAGACCTGCATTATCTGTAGGTGGTGTTGGGCTAAAGCACAACCAAACATTTGTTACTCGTTTAGGCCTTATTCGTTTCGACGATTTAGAAGAACATATAATGAATATATTGGAGGATAGTCTTCCTCGAAATTTATTCTACCACAATCTAAAACACACTATTGACGTTACAGTACAGGTAGAATTAATTGGCCGAGGAGAATGCATTACTGATGAAGAGCTTTTATTGCTTAAAACGGCTGCCCTATTCCACGATGCTGGTTTTACCAGAACCTATAAAGACCATGAAGAGGCTGGTGTTGAAATGGCCAAAGAGATTTTGCCTGATTATGATTACACTCCAGAACAAATTAAAACGATTGAAGAAATTATTATGGTTACAAAATTACCTCCGGAGCCAAAAAACCATTTACAAGAAATTATTTGCGATGCAGATCTCGATTATTTAGGAAGAGTAGATTTTATTCCTGTTTCGGGCAACTTGTTTCGCGAACTTACTGAACATAAGATAATTGAAGACGATATTAATAAGTGGAATCAAATTCAAATAGGTTTTATTGAAAAGCATTCATACTTCACCGATACTGCAAAAAGGCTTCGAGATGTAAATAAAAACAAGCAATTAGAAGCAATTAGGAGTTTAGTTGAAGAAAATAATTAAATTTGTAATAATATTAAAACAACAAACAATAATCTTTTAGCTATGGCAAGAAATAGAAAAGACGTGATTTTAATACCTTGGGACTACTCAGAATCCTCAGAGGTTGCTTTGCAACACGGTGTTCAGCTTGCCAAGGAAGTGAACAATTACATAATGTTGGTTCGATTTGTCGAAAAACCTGGCTTATTTGCAGGAAAAGCAGTAAAAGAAAAACTTATTGCCGCTGAAAAAGAAAAGCTTGCAGTAGTTGGTAAGCGAATAGCAGAAGAACATGGTACAAACCCATTTCTTGCTGTAGAATTAGGCACTACACGTTCAAATGTTAATAAACTTGTGCGAGAAGCAAACGCAAACTTGGTAATTATAGGTAAATCATATAAAGTTAACGACAAGCTTTCGTTTAACCCACAAGGAGTAGTAAAACGCTTTGGTGGACTGGATATACCTTTTGTAATTGCTCAGGAAAAACCTGCCCATAATTATTATAAGGAAATAGTTATACCAATAGACGATGATAAAACGTATAAAGAAACTCTACATTGGGTAGTGTATCTTTCAAAATACTACAACTGCAACATTAATATTATTAAGCCATATCTTACCGATGAATCAAGAAAGAAAGATATGATTAACAATATTTACTTTACAAAAAGGACTCTCGACAAAAAGAATATTATTTACGGTATTAAAACAGCCAAAAAGAATAAAGTATTTGAAGACGAGGTTCTACGTTTTGCCGAAATGATTGATTCTGATTTAATTGTTATGATGGTTAAAAAATACAAACAGTTTCTTGTTGAAAAACCAGATTACGATGAACGAATTCCAATTATGGTAATAAATCGCAACACTCAAATAATTAAATATGGTGGTTTTAGATAAAAATTGAGCCATGATTTTTTAGTAGTAAGTATAAAAACTAAAAATAAAAAAGCCTCGTTAATACGAGGCTTTTTTATTTTAGTAAATTACCTCAAGGCAAACCTCAAAAAGAATAAATAAGACAGACCCACAAGGTATTAAAATTCAACCTGTCAGACTGGCTAGGCGGGGAAAACCAAATTTCAGAAAAAATACGTGGCATGCCTCGGAAAATTATACCCTTATAAATAATCTAAATTATAAAAAAGCAAAACTCTTACTTGAATCCTAATTCTTTAAATGTAATCACACCTATTTTTTAACATCATTAATGGTATTGACAACATTTTAATAATAATTACTTTTGTTCCGCTAAATAAGGCGACATTCTACATCGCATTATTTGTAGTTTATTAACCATTTTAGCTTAACTGGCATACAAAACAAAGCCTAATACTAACTTATTAAACTATTTATTTTATGAAAAATATTGAATGGGAAAAATTATCGTTTGCTTACTCTGCAACCAATTATAATATTAGATGTTACTATAAAAATGGAAAATGGGGTGAACTAGAGGTTTCTTCAGATGAGAACATTCCAATTCACATGGCTGCTACTTGTTTGCATTATGGGCAAGAAGCTTTTGAAGGATTAAAAGCATTTAAAGGTAAAGACGATAAAGTAAGACTTTTCCGCTGGGAAGAAAACCATAAACGTATGGTAAATTCAGCCAATGGTATTATGATGCCAGAAGTACCTGCTGATATATTTTTCGAAGCTTGTAAAAGAACAATTCTACTAAACTCAGAGTTTATGCCTCCTTATGGAAAAGGAGCAGCCTTCTATTTGCGCCCATTATTAATTGGTACTGGTGCACAAGTTGGTGTTAAGGCTGCAAGCGAATACTTATTTATGGTATTTGGTATTCCAGTAGGTCCATACTTTAAAGAAGGTTTTAAGCCTGTTGATGTTCAAATTGTAAGAGATTCTGACAGAGCCGCTCCTCTTGGAACTGGAGTGTATAAAGTTGGTGGTAATTATGCTGCAAGTCTAGTTTCGGGTGGAAAAGCACATGATAATGGCTTTGCTGCAGCATTATACTTAGATGCAAAAGAGAAAAAGTATATTGACGAATGTGGTCCAGCCAATTTCTTTGGTATAAAAAACAATACATATGTTACGCCAAAGTCGGAATCGATATTACCAAGTATTACAAATAGATGCTTAATGGATATTGCTAAAGATTCTGGTATGACAGTAGAACGCAGACCTGTTGCTGTGGAAGAATTAGCTGAATTTGAAGAGTGTGGTGCCTGTGGAACAGCAGCCGTAATATCTCCAATTAAAAGAATTGTTGATTTGCAAAAAGATGGTACTGAATATATGTTTAGACCAGATGGAACTGCAGGTCCCGTTTGTACCGATTTATACAAAAAGCTTACTGGCATTCAGTTAGGTGATATTAAAGATAAATTTAATTGGAATACAATTATTGAATAATATAGAAGCAAGAGATATTAAAGCGGCTGTTTAAAAAGTTTGGTTTTTGTTATTGCAGTTTAGCCAAAGGCTAATGAAGCACTCTATTTGGTTTGTTTATCAACAGATTACTTCGTTCCCGAAAATACGGGACAAGCTATTATTCCTCGCAATAACTAATAATGCTAACTCTTTTGACAGCCGCTGTATTCTTACAAAAATATCCATATAAAAAAGAAATAAGATAAAAAGCATAGGCTCTATTTGCCCAATTTTTCTTGTTCATTTTGCAAATAATAAAACACTGAGTGTTCACTCAAAAATAACTTCCGATTTTGATAAACATCTTTTGCACAAACCAAATTAAAAATTGAAGTGGGACGCTTGAACAAAAAGTAATTAAAATTGGGAATTTAATTCGGTAAAAATATGGAAAAACAGATATCTGATATTACAATAATGTATTAAGCAAGCCTATTAATTGAATTTTACAGTCCGTGTGCATTATACATACCACGTAAAAATAAAACCTTACAATCTTAAAACAAACTTTCAAAGAATTAAATTTCAGTTATTTACTAATAATCAGCATGTTAGATCTATTTGTCAACAAAAATAAATTGAGTAACAAATGCAATGTTTTTAAATAGCAGGTGCAATAAAGCTTGCATTTAACATCAAACATTAAATTCCTGAATATTAGTTTGGTTTACATTTTTCAGCAAACCCTAAATACCAATTGCAAGGCAAAGCTATGGCATATGCCATAGCTTTGCCTTGGTAATGTGCTTTTATTATCTGAATTAAAGACTATTTATTTGATGCCGATAACTTTTCCTGTACTCTTTTACAGTTTTTTTCATAAACAGCCAAGTTTTTATCTCCTGTTTCTTTTCCAATTTTGCATGCATTCTTGAAACTTTCAGCAGCTAAACTCATTTGGTCATTTCCTTCGTAAGCATCGCCTAAGCTATCGTAAACATTAGCCGATTTTGGGAAACGTTTAGTATTTTCTTTTAAAACAGTAATGGCACTAGAATAATTATTCTCCCCTATATAATAGTAACCTAGTTTGTTTATTACCATCTCAGGTGTAGCAACAGTATTTCCATACTTTAGCGAAACTCTTGCATAATGCTTATCGATAGATTCTAAGCCAGCCATAAATGATTCTTTGGATAGCTTCCATTCAGAAAAAGCATACTGTACTCCTTTATATAACGACACATAAGGTATTGACCCATGATCTTCGTCCATCATCTTTGTGTAGTTGAAACTAATGGCATCACCGCTTTTTTCTTTTACCAGCGAAGCAAATTCTTTTAATGGCTCAAAATAATTTGGCTCGTCACCTACAGTCATGTAAAAGTATTTTTGTCCTTTATAGGATGATTTTAAATCGGTTTTTGATCTATTAACTAAATAATTGTCAGCATAGTGCAAGGCAGGACTAATTGCTACATAAGCATCGAACAGTTCTGGTTTTGTTAATAAAGCATGAACAGCAAAAGTTCCTCCAAAAGAATGACCTACTAAAATGTTAAAATCGGAAGTGCGGTAGCTTTTATTTATAAAAGGGGTTAATTCATCCGAAAGATAGGTTAAGAATTTATCGGCTCCACCTGAGGTTGGAATTTTGTCTACATGGACAGGTGAAAAATCTCGATTGCGATCCACATTATGTACGGCAACAATAATTGACTGAGGAATTTGTCCACCAGCGGATAGATACCCTAAAGCTCCTTGTGCATGCTGAGCATGGCTTCTGCCATCTAGCAAATAAATAACTGAAAAATTTTGGGCTGAGGTTTTATAATTTCCTGGCAAATAAACGGAGACAACACGTTCTTCGTTTAATACTTTTGATGTAAGCGTGTGTTTTTCGCTATTAAAAGTGTGTGCCTTTTTCTGAGCAAACGAGAAGCTAATTGAGATAAACATTGCCGCAATAAGCAGCATAATTCTACTTGAGTGTGAATTTTTCATAGTTCTTTAATTTAAGATTCTTAGTTAATAAAATTGTTTCTGCATAATAGTTGTTGTGATGCAATACTTTACTAAATTTCCAACAAATAGTGGAATTATAAAACGAGAATTCGTTAAGCGGTCGTAATTGTCTGTAAACGGTTAATTTGAATTGGTTTTTTTATTTTGCAGACTCTTTCCATCAAGTGATGTTATTATTAAAGCTGTGTGCTTTGGTGTTCACAAAAGAGCGGAAATGAAGTTCAAAAAAACTACAAATGTCATATGTAAACATAAAATTATATATTTGCGCCTGAAAACTCATATCATGAAGCTATTTTATAATTTTATACAATTTATTGAAAATATGGTGTTGTGGTTTTACCCACCATTTAAAAAATTCATGCCTAAACAAACATTTAAGTATGCAGCAACAGGAGGCTTTAATACCGTATTAGATATCTTTTTATATTTTATAGCTTATAATTATATTCTCGATAAGGAAATTGTATATTTTGGGATGTATGCCGTATCACCACATATTGCGGCTTTTCTAATGTCGTTTGTAATTACTTTTCCGGTGGGATTTTTATTGGCAAAGTTTATAAGTTTTCCAGGTTCTTATCTACGTAAGCGTATTCAAATTCTTAGGTATGGTATGTCAGTATCTGGAAGTATTCTTCTTAACTACTTTTTCTTAAAACTTTTTGTGGAGCACTTTTTATGGTACCCAACTTTTTCGAAAATTGTTACAACACTAATAGTAATTGTATTTAGCTATACCGTACAAAAGCATTTCACTTTTAGAGTTGCTAAGTAATCTTTGGCATTTAAAATTCTGCTTTTTTTGTAAAGCACAAAGTTTCTCCAGACTCAGGATGCTGAATTTCAATACTTTCGGCATGTAAATATAAACGATCGGCTTTTTCGCCATAAAGTTCATCGCCAATAATTGCACAATTTAATCCATCTTTATGAGCCGCATGAACGCGTAATTGATGTGTGCGACCTGTTATAGGAATAAACTGTATTCTTGTTATTCCGTTTTCACAACTCAATGTTTTCCATTTTGTTAGTGCAGGTTTCCCATGAGTTTCACAAACAAGCTGACGTGGCCTATCATCTAAGTCTACGCGTAATGGTAAATTTATGGTTCCTTTATCTTTAATAAGCTTGCCTTTAAGTAAAGCAACATATTGTTTTTTTACTGTGCGTTTTGCAAATTGCTTTTGCAATACAGAATGTGCTTCTTTAGTTTTGGCAATTATCATTAAGCCCGATGTAGCCATGTCTAAACGATGAACAATTAAGGGTCCGCTTGCATTAGGGTAAGCGCACTTAACTTGATTATAGACACTGTCGTTATTGGTTTTACCTGGAACTGACAATAAGCCAAAAGGTTTATTTATTACAAGTATATGAATATCTTCAAATACTTTCTCAAATATTTTGGCAGTAGTATCAACTTGGTTTAAAGGGTTCTGTTCAATATGTAAGCCTTTAAGCATATGGCTTAGTACTGGTTTACATTTTGATTGACAGGCAGAGTAAAAGTATCCTTGTTTACGTACAGCTGACATTGGTGATGGTCCCCACCAAAACTCAGCTAAGGCAATGGGTTGTAATTCGTTTTTAAAAGCATATTGCAATAATTTTGGTGCAGCACACTCCCCTGCTGCAGCAGGTGGTATTGTATTGTTATAGTCAGAAAATATCGAAAGTAAATTTTTAGCTTCTTGTTTAGCGTTTAACAAATTGTAAGAGCTAAACAATTGCTGTTGCAATTTGGCTGATTTAGTTTTTCTTTCCGTCTTTAAATCTGTTATTTCTATCTGTAAATTAGCATAGACACTTTCTACATTTTCCAATTCTAGCTTCCAGAATTTTTTCTGTTGGTTTAAAATGCTTTTCTGCCGCTTACTCTGATTTTCCAATTCCTTAAAAACGGCTTCTTTCTGATTAGAATCATTATGCGTTTTACGTAAGTTAGCTCTTTCAACTTTGCTCGTTTTCAACTCTTTTTTTAGTTGATCTAATTCTGTGGCAGCTCTTTCTTTTGTTTCTTTAATTTTGTTTACTATTTCTAAAAGCTGCTTTGAATTTTCAAGCGTTTTTATTTCTACACTTATATTATCTAGCTCTGCTTCACCTTTTCTATAAAAGCTTTCTTTATCAGAAAAATTAAAAACTGAAGGCACAAAATTTGGAAAGGATTCTTTACTATTATTACCCGAAAATGCAGCTAAGTAGCCAATTATATCATTACTAGATTTTACTACAAGTACACCATACATTTTGCCTTTAGACTTAGTTTTCGATAAATTTTTTTGCAACTCTTTTGCAGCAATAAGGCATAGTTTATGTGGCTGATAGTTAAAGGGAAAAGTAAATTGTTCAGGTAATGGTATAGTATTTATGGGGCTGTTAAATTTAATAAAGTACTTTGGTAATGGTTTGTCAGAATTATGCATTTATTGGAATATTATAAATGGACATTAATTTTTTTAGAAAGTTCATCGTAACTTATTAATCCTGTATGCCTCCAATATTCTTTCCCGTTTTTGTATAGAATTAAGCCAGGAATGGATTGTACATTACATGATGTTTGCAAATCTTTATTGCTTTCGACATCTACTTTCTCAACCTTAATTTTACTGCCAAAATTGCTTTTTATACTTTCAATAGTTGGAGCTAGTTTTTTACACGGAGCGCACCACGATGCACTAAAATTAACCAATACAATATTCGACGATTTTATTAGCGTATTAAATTCGCTGGTATTATAAGTTCTACTCTCGCTTACAGCAACAACGCAACTTTGCACAATTTTGTAACCCAACTGATGCCATTCAAGTATGCCTTTTTGTAAATTATATAATTTTGAAAATCCTATTTGACTCAAATAATTTACTACGGCATAGCTACGACTACCTGTTAGGCAATAAACATATATTGGTTTGTCTTTTTGCAACAGGCTTGCTTTCTCGGCAAACTTAGGATCTGAAGTACTTATTAATGTGGATCCATCAATATGGCCTCTTGAGTATTCTTGTTCTGTTCTAACATCAAGAATAAGTCCTTGTTGAGTTTTTATTAGCTTAGAAAAAGAAGTAGCATTAATATGCTGTACTGTTTGTGCATTTGCGTTTAATATTAAAAAAACAGAAAAGGCAAGCAGAAATAATATTTTTGTCATATCGATATATCTATACATGTAGATGTGCAAAAGTATAATTTTTCAAACAAAGCAAACAAATTACAGCAAATTATTTCAATTCAATGGCAACTGGGCAGTGATCGGAACCCATAACCTCATTTAAAATACTTGCATTTGCTATTTGTGGTACCAAAGATTCACTTGCCAAAAAATAATCAATTCTCCAGCCTACATTATTGCCTCGTGCACCAGCTCGGTAGCTCCACCATGAATATTTATCTGGAGAGTCACCAATAAAGTGTCGGAAAGTATCTACAAATCCACCTTGAGTGTAGCGATCCATACCATCAATTTCTTCTTGCATAAATCCGGCCGATTTATTGTAGTTTGGTTTTGGTCGGGCTAAATCAATGGCTTTATGTGCCACATTAAAGTCGCCACAAACAATAACGGGTTTCAATTTTTCAAGATTCTTTAAATAATTGAAAAAAGCTTTATCGAAATTTTGTCTGTCATCAAGGCGCGATAAGTCATTTTTTGAATTCGGCACATATACTGTAATAACAAAGAATTTTTCATATTCTGCACAAAGCACTCTACCCTCCTTATCGTGCTCGGTAATGCCAATGTCTTTAGTTACATTTAAAGGCACTGTTTTTGAAATTATTGCTGTTCCCGAATAGCCTTTTTTCTCGGCTGAATTTGAGTAAATGTGATAACCAAATAGAGAAGCCAGTGTTTCTTTTACCTGATCATCTTGAGCTTTTGTTTCTTGCAAACACAAAACATCTGCATCCATTTTCTCAAAATCGTTAAAAAAATTTTTTTTTGCGACTGCTCTTACTCCATTAACATTCCAGGAAACTATTTTCATCATTGTCAATTTTTTTGTGCCAATATAATAACTATTAAATAAACTTCAATAATAACATAGTGGCGGGATTTATGTTTTAATGAATGATAGAAATAGTATATAATCTCAATAATAGAAAACGAGGACTAGTTAATTATCAACGAAAATGCATGGAAAAGTATGGAATAAACTGATGTTAAAGTGTCAGGGTGGCTCATAGCATAAAGGGATATAAAAACGAAACCCCGTCATTTCGAGCGAAATGAACGGGGTTTCTAAACCAATTAACCCATGAAAAAAAACTTTTTAACTATACTTACATGTACGGCAATATGTGTGCCATGTTATAAAAAAAAGCATGATGCTAAGCGTGATATTTTATGTATTAGCTCAGGTTTATTTATTGCACTTGTCATGGTTTGCTCGCCTTGTTTAACAAAAAGATAACAAAACCAATTCCAGTATTTAATAAAGCACCATGATTATACAATGGAACAGGCTATTGAGTTTGGAAAGCAGATTACTTATTCTTCTCCATTAGATGGTTTGTTAGGTGAGAATTAATATTCTTAAAAATTTATCTTTTTCTGTATCCAATTCAGTGTTTAGTACATCTGATATGTGTAAATTTATATTTTAATCTCAAAACTTAATAAGTATGCAAAGCCACGAAGTAGATTACAAAATTATTGGTCATGATATTCAATTAGTAGAGATAGAGCTTGATCCACAGGAAACGGTAATTGCCGAAGCTGGTGCCATGATGTATATGGACGATGGCATTAATTTTGAAACAAAAATGGGCGATGGGAGTGAACCCAACCAAGGATTTATGGGCAAGGTTTTTCAAGCTGGTGCACGTGCTTTAACAGGGGAGTCCTTATTTCTCACACATTTTACAAATCAAGGATTAGGCAAAAAACATGTTTCCTTTTCCGCACCTTATCCCGGATCTATTATTCCTATAGAACTTAGTAAGCATAATAACCGAGTAATTGTACAAAAGGATGCTTTTTTATGTGCTGCGCTTGGAACCAAAGTTTCGGTTACGTTGAATAAAAGAATTGGTGCAGGATTTTTTGGAGGAGAAGGATTTATTCTTCAGAAACTTGAAGGTGATGGAAGAGCTTTTATTCATGCTGGAGGTACAGTTGTTGAACGTCAGCTTAATGGTGAAGCAATTAAAGTTGATACCGGTTGTATTGTTGGTTTTGAAGATTCAATTAATTACGATATTCAAAAAGCCGGTGGGTTAAAAAGCATGGTTTTTGGTGGCGAGGGAATCTTTTTAGCCACTTTGCAAGGAACAGGAAAGGTTTGGTTACAAAGCATGCCAATTAGTAAACTTATTCAAGCTGTTTCGCCACGAGGAAAAAATGCTCGAAAAGAAAGTTCTGGTTTATTAGATAACTTTTTGCAGGATTAGAAAGAGAAACGAGAAAAAGTAATAGGATTCTAGGCATTAGTCTTGAACTTTATACTTTTATCTTTTTACTCTTAACTAGAAATTCCATTTTAGTCGAGCAAAGGCCAAATTAGTTGCTGAGCGCTGATCCATTACCTCTAAATTGAAGTACTGATAGATTAATGAAAAGTATAAATCTTCGCTAACAGAAAAGTCGATGCCGGGCATCAGAAAATAACCTTTATAATCGGTGTAATACATTGAGGCTAAATTAATAGTTAATATAGGGGTAGCTGTCCAAACAATATTTACAAAAAAGTTATATTCAGAAAACGATAAGCTTTTTGAATCAGGCGGAGCTTGATACAAAGCCGAGCCATTATTTAGGTCAAGAATATTTTTGGGATCGTTATACAAGAACTCCACTTGTGCTTGTATGCTTTTAGGAAATAAATAGTCTACAGCCAATGATGCCAAAAAAGAACCTGTAGTATCGGCAAAGTTTTTCTCAGAATGATAGTAGCTCATCTCACCTCTAAAACCCAGTGATTTAATATTGCCTTCCCAACCAGCTCCAACAACATAGTCATGTGAATTTACATAACCGCCTAAAACCTGAAAATCGTATCCCCATTTATTAAACTTGCCAATTCCCGCAAAAGTTAAGTTATTTGCACTGTCAATTTTGCTAACTACTTCAACAGACGATGCCATGCCAAAATAGTATTGAGCACGAAATGCATCCGAACCAGGGCGTTCCATGTAATCGAAATCGTAGTAGGAGAACGCATTAAAAATATCATTTGGATTCCACACAAAAGTGCGTCCCCAATTTACTCGTTGGCGACCCAAACTCATTTCCAAATTACCACTTACATATTCCACGTAAGCTCGATCAATTTGAGTGTTTAGGAAATTATTATCGTTTACAAACCAATTCCAGTTCATGTCAATCCAACCGCGGTCTTGCGCAAAGGTTTCAGAATAATCGGCGTTTAGACTTACAGATTCGCCCCACAAAAACTGGTTTCGACCTTGTAAATGAAAGGTAAAATTATCGTTGGCATAATATGACAAATTCAAACGGTTGTGAATTATTAAATCCCAAGCCGCTTGGTAATCTCCATTGGTATCTTTTGCTACAACCGTTTGTCCCATGTTTGAAACATATCCGCTAAAAGAAAGTTGTTCTTGGGCAAATACAACACTTGTGCAGAAAAGTAAGGTTAATAGATATAAATGTTTTGTCATTTGTGATATATACTATAAATATGAATTCATGTTACTAACATTAAGTACTTTAAACTTTATCACTTTAAGTATTTCTTTAGTCTTCTATATTTTTGTATTCATCGCTAATAACTTTACCGTCTTCAATGGTAATTACTCGGCGAGCTTTTTTAACTACGCGCGCATCATGTGTACTAAAAATAAAAGTGATATTTTCCTCTTTGTTCAACTTCTCCATAATGTCTAACAAAGTTTCGGTTGATTTTGAGTCGAGGTTAGCTGTTGGTTCATCTGCCAAAACAAATTTTGGTTTAGAAGCTAGGGCGCGAGCAACTGCAACACGTTGTTGCTGTCCGCCTGATAGTTTTGATGGTCGGGCCTCCATGCGTTCTTCTAAACCTACAGCTTTAAGTAATTCTTCAACTCGGTTGCTGCATTCTTTAGCTGTTTTCCCTTGCAGCCTCATAACAAATTCGGTGTTTTCGCGAGCTGTTAAAACAGGAATTAGGTTATAAGCCTGAAAAACAAAACCAATGTTGTGCATTCTAAAATCGGTAAGGTCCGAGCCTTTCAACGAACTCATTAACGATCCGCCAATCATAACATCGCCCGATGTAGGATTGTCTAACCCTCCAATCAAGTTCAGAAGGGTTGTTTTGCCAGAACCTGATGGCCCAACGATTGCAGCAAATTCACCCTCCTCAAAATCGAGAGTTACTCCATTTACTGCATGTACTTTTACTTCTGACTCGTTGTATATTTTATTTACGTTATGAATTTCTATTACTTTCATATCTTTTGTTTATATTGTGAATTCTATGTATAATTTTTAGCTTTTGTCTATTTTTTTTATGTTACGAGTTTGATTTATTGGTTTTCCTGTTTTTTTCTGAATAAGAAATAAAATTGTTTATTTTCCCACAAAGAATATTATAGTTAGAGATTAATTCATCTACTGGGTTTTTGTTAATATGAAACTTATTTATCATTGTTAATTGTGAATGAACCTCATCACAAGATGCATGTTCAAAATTTAGAAATCTTATAAATTCAGCTCTATATCTTCTCCTTCCATATCCTTCTGCAATATTATCCTTTATGCTTTTGGAAGCCCTGCGAACTTGACTCCCTTGTTCATATAATTCATACTTTGGCATTTTTAAAGACAAATGGTGTATCTGTATAGCCAAATCATTAGCCATTTTGTATATTTCTAAATCAGTATAATTGCTCATATTCCAAAAGTTTTCATTTTTTATAACTCGCAACACGAATCCCGAAACTCGGCTTATTCCATCTTCAGTGCATCAATTGGTTTCATCTTCAACGCTTTTCTGGCAGGCACTATCGACGATAAAATTGCAATGACTATAACCATTAAAATTACACCTAAAAAGAAAGAAGTTTCAATGGTTGGATACACAACTGACGACCATCCAAAAGCTTCGAAACCTTCAGCAACTGACGAGAAATTTAAACCAGTTTCACCTGTGATTTTAATTAGCAAACCGCCAAGTATCATTCCAATTAAACTTCCTGTAAGGGTTAAGAACACTGTTTCAAGCATAATCATGATAAATACTTTTATACGATTCATGCCGATAGCCATTAACATTCCAATTTCTTTAATACGCTCTAATATAGCCATTAACATAGTATTAATTATACCAAAGGCTAAAGCAAAAAATATTATTCCCATTATTATATAATAGTACATTGTCATAAAATCTGCCATCATACCGGCATCTGGGGCAAGTTCTTTCCAGTCCATAACAGACGCTTCAGGGAATTTTGTTTGCAAGGTGGTTTTAAAACCTGCGATATTTTCTTCGCTGTTTAGTAAAATAGAGATCTCGTGAATCTGGTTATCGGCTAACATTGCAGCGGGAGCAAGGTCGGAGTGTTTTACAAACGCACTGTTTTGGTCGAACATGGTATTCGATGTTTTGTAAACACCGCAAACCTGATAAGTTTGATAACCTAGCTCTCCATTTATTTTAGTAAAACTAAAGGTAATTTTAGCACGAGGGTGAAAATAGGCGGCTGTTGATAATAATGCTGGACCATAGCTCTTAATCTCTGTACTATTCCAAACCTCTTTAATTGCGACTTCGAACTTTTTCTGTGTAATAAAACGCGTATTAATTAAGGTATCTAATTTAAGGATTACATTTTCAGGCACATCCAGTGTTTTTAAACTATCAACAGTAACATCTCTAATTCTAAAATTCTTTATTTTTAATTGTTCAGCAGTTTTGTGGCTTATAAATACGGGTGGTTGTTTTGATTTTGATTCAAAATAGCTTCCTGTATTTGGCAATAAGTTGGCATAAATATCCGATACAAGCTTGTCTTTCTCAGGGTGAATGCCTTTTAATGTTAGTCCGGCATTTCCACGTGCTGTAGATGCCATTCCCATAATTTTACTACGTGCTGACCACGCTTTAACGTGGGTAGAATTGTCAAGGTATTTTGTTACTTCTAAAAAATTTGAAATGGAGTAAGCAGCTTCTTCATTGACTAAAAAATCGGGATTTTGAACTTTTATATGCCCAACTTCGGTATAAATGGCAGCTTTAATGCGCTGATTAACCCATCCATTCATTAAACCAGCTACAAATACACCTGCTATGGTTCCTAATGTAACAGCAATTATCACAATTAAGCTTCGTGACTTATTTCGCCATACATTTTTCCAGGATATTGAAGTTATCATTTTAGTGTGTTTAATTTAGTTACTTTTTCTTTTATATTTTGTCTAGTACAAATTGATTTAAATTAGATTGATGCTTCGCAGATTGATTAAGATTGATAGGAAAAGATTGATTGTAATTTTATTTTTATTCTTTATCAATCTTCTTCAATCTCATTCAATCATCACTCAACTTCTTTCTCATGCTAGCTAATATCTTAATCAATTCAACACTTTCGCTATGTAGCCCTTTTATAAAATCATTATCTAATATTTTTGAGCTTATAATTAAATCGAGCCACATTTCGGTTTCATCGGCTTCTTCAACAGTGATTGATAATTTGCTGAAAAATTCTTTTTTTGAGCGCCCCCTAAGCGAAGCTCTATAATTAGCATAAGTTGATGTTCCAGATTTAGTAATTTGATAGTTGATGACATTTGATCTTGCATTTTTTGGTAACATCTCAGAAAGTTGCAGAATCTTAAGTGCAAACTCCTTCAATCTATTTCCAATTGAAATCTTGTATTCAACCCAATTATTATTTTCCATAATTTTAAGTTTTATTAACTACAATTCAATCACATTTCAACCTACCTCAATCTTATTTTCAATCTCTTTCAATCTTCCTCAATCTCATTCAATCTCTTTCAATCTCTTTCAATCAACATCAATCTGTTTTCTTCAGTCTTAAGCCTTTAAAGCATCCATAACTTTCATTTTCCTAATTTTTTTAAGAGGGATATAGCAAGCTAGTATCACCATTAGAAGAATTATTATGCCTTGCCATGTAAAATAATGGTCGATTGGTGCTGTTGGCATAACAGCCTCAAAGCCCATATCTTCATACATTTTAGCTGTTTCACCAGTCATTTTTATTGGATTAATATTAAAACCAATAACCAGTGGCATTGCTGCCAACATACCTGTAATTGTGCCAACAAATCCCATAAGAAACATTTCAATTAAGACTATTGTAGCTAGCTTTCGTTTTCGCATTCCGATAGCTACAAGTACCCCAAACTCTCGTTTGCGTTCGGCAATCATCATCATTACTGTGCCAATAATTCCAAAAAACACAATAAAATATAGAATACCAACGAACATCTTTCCACTTGCATCGTCACCTTCAATCTGCTGTTTTAATACTGGGTTAAGCTCTTCCCAATTTTTAACAGTATATTCAGTTGGGTCAATTGTCGAAAGTAATTGCTCTTGAATTTGTATCATTTCTTTACTATTATCAAGATTAATAGCTACTGCGGTAATACGATTCTGCATGCTTAGAAACTCTTGCGCTTTAGGCAACGACATGTATATTATTTTATTATCTAAATCGGGCGATGGAATTTTAATTATTCCACGTACTGGGAAAATATCTGCAGCTGTATTACCATGATAACCACTACCAATTAAAGTAATCGTATCTCCAACCTCAGTTCTTAAAAATTTAGCAAGCCTGCTAGAAACTAATACACCATCATCGTTTGGTTTAAGGTAAGCTCCTTGAATCTTCGCATATTTATTAAATAGTGCATGATAAGGTTCAAGCTGTTCTGGTTTTAATGCCAAATCTAAACCCAATCTATCTAAATCATGATAAACACTATTTTCAAATAGCTTTAAAAACTCTTGCTGCTTAGTTTCAAAATTAGATTCTATAAGTATGGTTTCAACAATAGCGGGAGTAAGCTTATAATTCACGAGCATATGCTCAGGATTGCTAAGCATTTTTTCCTTTTCAACATCAATGCCAGAAACCAATACTCCTTTGCTTTGATGACCTGTTGAGGCAAGCGCAAAAGATTCGATACGAGGAACTGCAATTTTCACACCTTCGGTTAAAATTAAAGTTTGAATTAGCTCATCGGAATATTCTAAAGAATTATCCAATGATGGCTCATCAAAATACTCAGGATTTTGTACTTGTAAATAACCCGAATACTTCTCGATAGTCTGTTTTATCATATGACCATAGCTACCTAGCTGCATCGAGCGCATTACGACAGCAAAGAATACCGCAAAAAATATAGAAGCTATTGTAATAAGGGAGCGGCGCCTGTTTCGCCAGATATTTCGCCATGCCATTTTAATTATTCTGTTCATTATATTAAGCTTTAGTATAAAACATTAGCCTGCCTTGTAGGCAGTTAGGTAAATAAATTGCGATAAGTATTTTATTATCATTGCGCACAATAGTGCGGGGAATATGCCCAATGTTGAACTTGGCAGGCGGGACTAATCTATAAGATCCCTCGACAACCGCTAATAATCAGTTTGGCAATATGATTTTGAAACCAAAATCATAGTCTCACAGATTTAATTCTTTTCATGTTTTGTTGCGAGAAAAAACTCTCTTTAATATCCACATCAAATTCAATTGATTTTATTTCAATTATCGTTTTGTTTCCATCTTCATCGGCAGGAATAATCTCCATTTTAGAAAATAAATCGCGACCATCGAAGTTTTTAATGTCATGTCCTAGTTCTGTGCGTACTAAATAAAACTCTTCATCGTAAAACTGACCTTTCGGGATAATAGAATGTTCCTTATCGACCCAATAAATAACTTTACCCCAAACTACATTGGCATTATCGTTCGGAATTAGTTCTATTTTGAAGCACATGCGTCCTTCAATTTCCTCATCACCAATTAGTGTATGAGTATAATCTACCACAATAGACGATTGTTTAACCAAATCATCGTTGGAATAATCTGAGCCCATCCAACCTTGACTCATCATGCTTGGAGGTAGTTTTATCATGCGATTTATTGCAGGCATAAAGTTCCACATATCAGTTTTATGCTTCATGAAAACCTGCCCTTTATCTTTTGCTGGAGCAGTAACATAAGTCATAAAATAATGGCGACCAAGGCTCCAATTCATAAATTCAATAGTTCGAGTATATTTAGGACGAACAATTGACATTGCCATTAAACTTTTGTTAGAATTACCCTGTAGTTTATCGTCGGCGTTTTTAATAATGGCTGTAGCATCTTGCGCTTGGGTAGATATAGAAAAAGCAAGAGCAATAATTGATGTAATTAATAGGTTCATGTTAAAATTTTTAAAAGTTAGAAAATAGAAAGTTGAATTAAGAATGGTAACCCTATCTTTCTTCTATAATATTATTTTAGCATTATTATTTCATAATTAATTGATTCAAAAATATTATATAGTTTGATATGTCTATAAAACAAGTTCGTGTCCCTTTTGCCACATCAATAAATCTTTATATGATTGTGCTTTGTCCATAATCTCATTATTTTATACTAACTTCTGAATTCTATTTTCTATAATAATCCAATATTCTTGTTATTGATTTTTCCATCATCTCGTCTGTTATATATCCATCTGCAAAAACATATTGCATGCTTAAACCTTTCATCATAGACGAGAAAAGAAGAAACTCCGTTTGCGGATCATCAAATCGGGTTTGAAAATATTCATTTGCAACCGTTAAAACGCGAATTGAAATATCATTTTGCACATTTGCTATTATATCATGTACATTTGGTTGCAGCATTATGGTATATAGCAGCTTATAGAATTCCTTTCTCTCAATCGTATTTTTTAAACTTTGTCTAACAAAATATTCAAACTCATCAGTTGACAAATGTCCATCACCGTCAATATCGAACGATTCAAATACATCTTGTACACCTTCTGATACTATGCATTTTAACAAATCATCTTTACTTTCAAAATAGTTATATAATAAACCTTTGGATATATTAGCTGCTTTAGCAATTTTTGAAATAGATGTTTGTATATACCCTTCAGAAGCAAATAGCTCCATAGCCACTTGCTTAATCTTGTTAATTTTTTCTTGTCTTAATTCTTTGAATTGTTCTTTTGTTCTTGGCATTGGTTCTATTTTGAATGAACGGTTGGTCAAAAATAATAAAAGGAGTATATATATTCAAATAAAGCAGCATATACTTTTTAGTACAAGCGTGTAATAAACATAAATACAGGAATGTAGAAACTATCCAATAGGTAATTTATACTACTGGTTATTGTATAGTATTAGAGAAAAGCATATATTTATAAATTAAAAATAGAATAAAATTGCTGATAATTCTTTTCTTTATATATTAGCAAAGCGCCATTCGAACAAATTAGTGTGGCAAGTAGATTTATACAATGCGTTTTTTTTATTACTTTAACTTTTGGTTAAATTGATAAAAAAAAGCTTAATTTTGTTTTTATCTTAAAACAAACATTTATGTTTAATAATTACGATTTTTCAGGGAAGAAGATACTTATAGCAGAAGACGAGAAAACAAATTATCTTTTTCTTGAGGCGCTTTTAAAAAGAACAAACGCTGTTCTAATATGGGCTGAAACAGGCAAAACAGCTCTTGAGGCTGTTCAAAATGATGCGGAAATAGACCTTGTATTGATGGATATTAAGATGCCAGAGATGAATGGTTACGAAGCTACGAATGAAATTAAAAAAATTCGACCTGAGCTACCAATAATTGCTCAAACAGCTTATGCATTAGCAGGTGAGAAAGAAAAGATTCTGAGTGCTGGTTGCGACGATTATCTTTCAAAGCCAATAATGGGAAAAGTTTTATTGGAAAAAATAGATAACTTTTTAAGCAAATAAATAACTATAAATATTAATATATAGAACCTCTGGCTTTTAGCTGGAGGTTTTTTTGTAGAATATTTTATGGTTTGAATTCATATTTGGCAAACAGTATATTTATACCATATTGTTTTATTGCAGGCATAGCAGCGGAACTGTAATTATTTTAATTTTATATAGGTGCAAAGACATTTTTTAAAATCGCAAGATATTTATGAGTGAACCTTTAGCACAATAATAATTTGTTTTTCTATTGGTAAAAATACTACTGCTATTTTATATATTTGTATGCTCAATATAAATGCATTAAACGATTTAAAATAATCATAAAATCAACATTATGACACAAATTAGTAATTACAACTTTAATGGCAAAAAAGCCATTGTACGAGTTGACTTTAATGTGCCACTAAATGCCAACTTTGAAGTAAGTGATAACACTCGTATTATTGGTGCATTACCTACCATTAAAAAGATTCTTGACGATGGTGGTTCTGCCGTTTTAATGTCACACCTTGGAAGACCAAAAGACGGACCAGAAGAAAAATTCTCTCTTAAACATATTATTCCTGAATTAACAAAACTTTCGGGTATTGATGTAATTTTTGTTGACGATTGTATTGGACCAAAGGTATTAGAAGCCAAAGCTGCTTTACAGCCAGGACAAATTCTTGTATTAGAAAACCTTCGTTTTTATAAAGCTGAAAACAAAGACAAAGATGCTATGCCTACTTTTGCAAAGCAATTAGCCGAAGGTACCGATGTTTATGTTAACGATGCTTTTGGAACAGCTCACCGCTCACATGCCTCAACTGCAGTTATTGCAGAATATGTTGATGTGAAAATGGCTGGTTTCCTTTTAGAGAAAGAAATTAAATTTTTAGGGGATACTGTTGCTAATCCAAAAACACCATTTGTTGCCATTGTTGGTGGGGCAAAAGTTTCAGGAAAATTAGAGGTACTAAAAACATTTATTGAAAAAGTAGATACCATACTTATAGGAGGTGGAATGGCTTACACTTTTTACAAAGCACAAGGACATACAATTGGAAACTCTTTGGTTGAAGAGGATTTAATTGAAACGGCTAAGCAAATTTTAGCGGATGCTAAAGCAAAAGGTGTTAAATTATTATTACCTCTTGACAACTTAGCTGCCAATAAATTTGATAACGATGCTAACATTGAAATGGTTGGTTTAGATATTCCTGAAGGTATGATGGCATTAGACGTTGGTCCTAAAACCGTTGAAGCTTACACTGCCGAAATTGCAACTGCTAAAACAATTGTTTGGAATGGTCCTATGGGATGTTTTGAAATGCCAAACTTTGCTAAAGGAACATTTGGTATTTGCCAAGCTGTTGCCGATTCTTCTGCTATTTCAATTATTGGTGGTGGCGACTCGGTTGCTGCTGTTAACCAAAGTGGATTAGCCGATAAAATGAGTCATATTTCAACTGGTGGTGGAGCATCGCTTGAATTTCTTGAAGGTAAATTATTACCCGGAATTGCAGCTGTAACAGAATAGAATACAGAATTTAGAATATAGGATTAAGAAGCCGCTTCGTAACTGAGGCGGTTTTTTTATAGTATATAATATGCTATTTACAAGAATTACCAGCAACCCATCCCGTTGAATAGGCAATTTGCAAATTGTAACCTCCGGTTTCTGCATCGAGATCAATCATTTCACCAGCAAAATAAAGACCTTTAACAAGTTTCGATTCCATGGTTTTTGTTTGTATTTCTTTGGTTGAAACCCCTCCAGCAGTAATAATTGCCTCTTTAAAGGAACGAATGCTATTAATAGTAAACGGAAGATTTTTTAGTAAATGTTTAATTTGCTTTCGCTCTTTGCCTGAAATTTGATGACATTCTTTATCAGGGTCAATTCCCAATAGCTCAATAAATACAGGAACCATTGTTGCTGGCAGCCAAAATTTAAAGATATTTCCTATTCTCTTTTTACCATGCTCATTTAAATCGCGAATTAAACGATTGTCGAGTTTTTGTTCGTTAAGAGCAGGCTTTAAATCAACAGTTATATTCACTTTACTTTTCTCTAGCAGAGCAATTCCCACAAATCTACTTAAAGTTAATATTATAGGACCTGAAAGTCCAAAATGAGTAAAAATCATCTCGCCGAACGACTCACTCATTTTTTTGTCGTTAATCCACACAACTGCTTTTACGTTTTTAAGATTCAACCCTTGCAGTTTATTAGCAACTTGCCCTTCGGTTTCGAGCGGAACAAGAGCCGGCATAACTTTTACAATGGTATGCCCAATTTTTTTTACTAACTCGTAGCCATCACCGGTTGAACCAGTTGCTGGATATGATTTTCCACCAGTTGCCAAAATTATTTTTTCGCATAAAAAAAGCTGCCCATTTGCTTGAATACCTTTTATTGCAGCATCTTCTACTAAAAGTTTTTCGACCTTTATGTCACATTTAATTTCTACTCCAAGTTCACCAACCCATTCAAGTAATGCATTTAACACATCGAGCGATTTATTACTAGTTGGAAAATACCGTCCTCCTCTTTCAAGGGTTGACTCTACGCCGTATTTTTGAAGCAGATCAATTATATCTTTAGAGTAATACTGAGAAAAAGCAGAGCGTAAAAATTTTCCGCTGGGATAAACATGCTTAACAAACTCACCAATTTCAGCATTGTTAGTAATGTTACATCGACCTTTTCCGGTAATAAGAAGTTTACGCCCAGGTTGACGCATTTTTTCAACAATTAACACTTTGCTTCCTATTTCGGCAGCCCTACCTGCAGCTAATAATCCGGCCGGACCGGCACCCACAACAATAACATCGTATTTGCTCATAAGGTGCAAAGGTAATTTTAATTTACTTTGTCAGCTCTATTATTTTCAAAACCATTTTTCAATCATTTAGATTGGTGGCAAGAGACTGCCACGTTCCCGATAATACGGGACAAGCTATTCCGCCACGCAGTGCAACATGCATGGAAAGGGTCTATTGCTGATTGTTATTGCAATGACAAAATGTGCTCAGAGTCATTACGAACAAAGTGAAGTAATTCTTAACTAATTTACTACATTTTGAAATGACTTTCTATAGATTTAAAATTCAATATGGTAAATATAATACACTGCTTTGTCGTTTTCTCACAACGAACAGCTCTCCAAAGAAGCACAGCAAATATTATAACACTTATTCTGGTAGTACTATCTGAAATTTTTTGGAAACATGCTTTTTGCCCTCATAAAGAATAATTACTTCCCACTCTCCAACTTTATCGTTAATTGGCAGCCAAATACCATCACCAACAAAAAACTGTGTGTGGTTTGAATGAACAAAAAGCTCGCCTTTAAATTGGGGCATTAAGTTGCCTTTGGTGTTTAAAATTGGAGGATGCTTAATAATGAACTCTAAAACCTTACCTTTATAATTGTCAACATCTATAATTATTCCAAACTCGTTACCAACAACAGCTTCAACTGTTGTAGTATATTTTAATAATTTTGGTAATTTATTACTTGTTCTATCCCAAGTGGTATATTTGCCAAAGTTGGCTATCGTTATTTTAGGTATTCGACGTGGCATAACTATTCACTCTCCAATTCATCGAATATTTTTGAAGAATCAGAAACCATATTTCTTATTTCATTAACTTCTTTATTTGTTAAATCGCGCCACTTACCTACAGGAGTGTCTAGGGTAACATTCATAATGCGTACTCGTTTTAAAGCCATTACATTATAATCTAGATATTCGCACATACGCCTAATTTGGCGATTCAAGCCTTGAGTAAGAATAATTTTAAATTGAAATCGGTCAATTTGTTCTACGTGGCATTTTCGCGTAATTGTATCTAAAATAGGAACACCATTGCCCATTTTTGTAATAAATTCTTTTGTAATTGGTATATCTACTTTAACTAGATATTCCTTTTCGTGGTGATTGCGAGCTCGAAGTATTTTGTTTACTATATCGCCATCGTTGGTCAAGAAAATTAAACCCTCGCTTGGCTTATCTAATCTACCTATTGGGAAAATACGTTTCGGGTAACCAATAAAATCGATAATATTATTTTTCTCAACCCGCCCATCGGTGGTACAAACAACACCAACAGGTTTATTAAAAGCAATATAAACAGCTTTGTTTTTAGGATCGGAAATTAGTTTGCCATTTACATAAATCACATCGCCTTCCACAATTTTGGTTCCCATTTCAGGAACCTTTCCGTTAATGGTTACTTTGCCTTGCTCAATAAGTTTATCGGCTGCTCGGCGCGAGCAAAAGCCAACTTCGCTAAGGTATTTATTTATCCGTGTAGATTGAGGTTCTTCCATGTTGCAAAGATATTTTATTCCGAAGAAAGAAACTAGAAATTAGAATACAGAATTAAGAATGTAAAAAAAGAAGAAAACAATAGCAACATCAATCAGTATGGTTAGTATCAATGGTATCTCAGTTTTAGTTGTAGAAAAAATAATTGCCGCAAATGCACGAATAAATATTAAAAGCAAAATACATTACCAGCCTAAAGGTAAACCTGAATAAGTAGGTTTGCCCACGGCAAAGAGGGTGGGTTCATTCCTTTTTGAATTAAACTTCCTTATCTACCGAGTTGGTAACCACATAATACCGTGGGTCGTCAACCGATGTTTCAATAACGGTATGTAATTTAGGATTAGCTTTAAGTAAAAGTGTTTTACATTCTGAACTTAAATGCATTAACTTTAGTATTTTTCCGGCAGCTAAATACTTATCGGCAATATTGCTTACTGCCTCAATTCCTGAATGGTCGTTTACTTTCGATTCAATAAAATCAATCTCAACATTTTGTGGGTCTGTACTTACATCGAACCTATTAGTAAAGCCCAGTGCTGAACCAAAAAATAATGGACCCCACATTTCATACACTTTAGTACCATCTTCTTTTTGTCTAACTTTCATACGAATAAGTGTAGCACTTTTCCATGCAAAAACTAAAGCAGATACTATAACACCAGCAATTACAGCAATAGCAAGATCTTGCCAAACAGTAATAGCCGAAACAATAATTAGCACAAAAGCATCGGAAATTGGAATTTTATTAATGATGCGAAAACTACTCCAAGCAAAGGTTCCTATAACAACCATAAACATTACACCAACCAAAGCAGCAATAGGAATTTGCTCTATAAGTGGTGCTGCAAATAATATAAAAGCCAGTAAAGCTAAAGCAGCAACAGCTCCTGACAAACGACCACGCCCACCTGAGTTAACATTAATAATAGATTGTCCTATCATGGCACAACCACCCATTCCGCCAAAAAATCCGTTTAGAATATTTGCAGTACCCTGAGCCACACACTCACGGTTTCCACTACCACGTGTTTCGGTGTACTCGTCAATTAAATTCAGAGTCATTAACGATTCAATAAGCCCCACCGCTGCAAGTAAAACTGCTGTAGATAATATTAAACCCCAATGACCATTTATGGTTGGTAATAATCCAAATATTTGAGTTTGAAAAGTCGGCAACCCACCTCCTAGTCCTACTCCACCACCACTTCTAATAAATGAACCTACAGTACTGACATCGAAGCCACTAAATATTGTAATAGCAGCAACAACAACAATAGCAATAAGAGCTGCAGGTACTTTTTTTGTAATTTTCGGCAAAATAAACATTATTGCCATTGTTAAGGCGACTAAGCCAATCATTATATATAAACTAAAACCTTGCAACCATTCCATGGAATCGCCAACACGCTCTTTAAACATACCAAGCTGCGAAACAAATATTACAATAGCTAAACCATTAACAAAACCCATCATTACAGGATGTGGAATAAGGCGAACATATTTCCCTAGTTTAAATACACCTGCCAAACCTTGAATAACTCCAACTATAATTAATGTAATAAATAACCAATGAAGTCCTAAGTTTTCAACTGGGTTTTCCAAAGTCATTCCTACCGCATTTCCTTTTTGAATCATATGAACCATTACCACAGCCATTGCTCCAGTAGCTCCTGAAATCATACCCGGTCGTCCACCAAAAAGCGAAGTAACAATACCCATCATAAATGCACCGTATAAACCGACCAATGGGTCAATACCAGCAACAAAGGCAAAAGCAACTGCCTCTGGTACTAATGCAAGGGCAACGGTAAAACCTGACAAAATATCGTTTTTAGGATTGTTAGTAAAGTTTCTTAATAATCGCTTCATAATTTTTTTATTTGCGTCACACAGATAGCCTCGATTGCTCTAAGGTTTCGTATAACTAGTATCTTTCTGATTATATTATAGATGTAAAATGAAATATACATCTTACATAAGCTCCTTTTTTTTAACGGGCGCAAATATAGACTTATAGTTGTTTAGAATAGGCTAGTTAGTCATTTATTTACAAAATAACTCTTGTGTATCGGCAATAAATACTCTAACAGCCAATGTTTATAGTATTAAAGGTATGAGTAGCAATATGCAAAAAGATAACAGCTTGCCTTGTCGGCAGGTAGAAAGTAATAAGACATAATTATTTGATACATTCACACTTTGTTATCAGTATTCATCATCAAATGATTTTGTATAAAACTTATTAATATCTTGGCAAATATTTAATCTGATTATAATAAACCTTTACTCCTATTTCTTTCATTTTAAAATTAATATCTACCGATCGCTTATATAGATTCTCGTCGAAACCTGTATTAGAACAAGGAAACTCAAAACATTGAAAACAGTAATCAACGTTCTTTTTCTCATGACATTTTCGAACCTTACAGCTTTTAAATAATTTGCAACTTTCCTCTCTGCATCCTTTGCACTCGGATTCAGAAAAAGAATTTAGCATTACTTTAAACTGAGGATAATTACTAAATACAGCATTATCTAACAAGTCAACAAAACGTTCGGCATAGTTGTCAAAATTTCCTAATAAATATTTTAAATACCCGCTTTGGTTGGCAATGTCTCCATTGGCAAAAGCAAAACATTTTTCACAGTGCAATACACAAGGAGCAAGACGGGTTTTTATTTGGTTGTAGGTCAATAATTACATTATTAAAAAATTGCGACGAATGCACTAATAAATAAGCAAGCTAGTTGCAACTTTCTGAATTCTTGGTTCTTAATCATATATTCTCTTATTGCATTAAATCAGGAGCAGCATCAACCAGTTTGTAAACTTTATCACCACGCCTAACAAGCTCGCTCACAATAAGAGAACATTTTTCACCTTTTTCTGATTTTTCAACAGACTTCAAATCAACCCTTAATTCTACAACTTTCATTTCCACAACTCCTGTTGTTTCGCCAACAAAAATTATATCGTCGCCAACAATTACTACTCCACTTGCCATGGAAATTTCTACTACATTAAGCTTACTAAAATAGTTGGTGCATTTACCAATATATTGCTTCCGTTTTGTAGCTCGTGAACCATAAACCTCGCTCCACTCACCAAGTTTACGCCCCAAATAATAACCATCCCAAAAGCCTCGATTAAATACGGTTCGTAATTTATCTTCCCACACTTTTATTTTTTCTGAAGAAAATGTTCCTTCAAAAATTGCGTCAAGAGCTTCGTTATACGTTGCAACCACAGTTTTAACATATTCAGCTCCCCTTGCACGCCCTTCAATTTTAAGCACACCAACCCCAGCTAAAATTATTCTATCTAAAAATGGAATAGTACATAAATCTTTGGGTGACATTATATACTGATTGTCTATATGGAGTTGATTACCTGTGTCTTTCTCTGTAACATCGTAAGCTTTACGACAAGTTTGGTAACAGGCACCACGGTTTGCTGAAGTATTATTCTCGTGTAAACTAAGATAGCATTTTCCCGAAACAGCCATGCATAGTGCACCATGAGCAAAAATCTCAATACGCATTAATTCCCCTTTTGGCCCACGAATATCTTCATTAACTATTTGCTCGGTTATTGCAGCAACTTGGTTAAGATTTAATTCACGAGCAGTAACTACTACATCACAAAATTGGGAGAAAAATTTAACAGCTTGAAAATTGCTAATATTTAATTGTGTTGATGCGTGTATTTCCACGCCTTTTTCGTAAGCATACTGCAACACAGCCATGTCGGCAGCAATAACTGCAGTAACTTTATGTTCAGCTGCAGCATCAATTACCTTTTTCAGCAAAAGCATTTCGTGGTCGTAAATAATGGTATTTACAGTTAGGTAAGATTTCACATTATTCTCTTCGCAAATACCAACAATCTTAGCCAAATCGTCAGCAGTAAAATTATTAGATGAACGGGCACGCATGTTTAATTGCTCAATGCCAAAATAAACAGAGTTAGCGCCTGCTTGTATAGCTGCCATTAGTGATTCATATGACCCAACTGGAGCCATTATTTCAATATCGGTGCGTTGTATGTTTTTTCCGTAAATGGTATCCATTCTTTAATTTTTATTCACAAAAGCTTAAATTGCTTTCTAATTCAATCTTATCATTTAATTTCACCACAGATAACTCAGATTAACACAGATTAGTATTCTATTTAAAACCACACTAATGAATGAATTGTTATTGTTTATAATTGAAATCGCTTCTTACTGCCTACTTTCTGTATTCTATATTCTAATTTGCCTCTAGTAAAATCCCTTGTTCCATATATTTTAATATTTCTACTGTTTAAATAAGTGATTGTATATGTTTTATAATTTGATCATTATTAATGTCATTCATGCATTTAAAATGCTTTTTAGGACATTTTATAAAACCAATTTTTGAGCAGGGTCTACAGCGTAAATTGTTAACCTCAAAAATTTTAGATTGTTCGCCTGCTTTGTACGGAAACATTCCAAAATCGGGAACAGTATTTCCCCAAAGCGATATAATGTCTTTCTGAAAAGCCGAAGCAATATGCATCATTCCAGTATCGGGCGTTAATACAATGGAACTTTGCTGAATAAACGATGCCGATTGATTAAGGTTTATCTTACCAACAGTATTTAAAAAAGGAACTTTTAATTGCTCCTCAATTTCTTGCGAAACAAGCTCAACATCTTTACCACCAACTAAACAAACAGGTATCCCAGAGTTATTAATTATGCCAACCAACTTTTCTTTCGGAATTTGCTTTGTAGCATGGTTGGCTCCAAGAACAACCACCATATATTTACCATTAAACGCCGAGTGTTTTTGTTCAGGTATAATATTGTCTATTTTCGGAATATAAAAGTCAAGACCTTTACCATCTTCTTTTACATCGAAAACCTTTAGAGTATCCATGTAGCGTTCTACAATGTGAACTTTTGGCATTTTATTAATCTTAATATTAACCAATAACCACTTTTTAAAATTAAGCTTGTCGAAAGCGAAGGAAACAACTGGCAATTTTCTTTTAATTAAAGATGTACGCAAATTGTGATGCAGGTCTATAATATAATCAAAATCTTCTTTTACAATATCTTTAACGGTATCATTTATATTTTTACTTAAAGTATGAACCTTGTCAATATATGGATTGTCGGTAAGTAATGAAGCAAACTGGGGTTTTGTTAAATAATGCACTTCTGCTCCTTCTACTTGTTGCTTTAAACCACGAACCACGGGGGTTGTTAAAACAATATCGCCAATTGAACTGAACCTTATAATTAAAAATTTTACCATAGTTATTTTCTAAATATTTTAGTAGTACAAAGCTAGAAAATAATTTAGAATTCTTTAAATGCTAATATTAAACTATATATCTGCAAGTAAAAAACATAACATTTAGCAGCTAGGGTATAAAGTTGCGGTACATTTTCACTATTTAGGTGATAACAAAACGATATAATATATTCATTTTCAGCATAGTTACACTGCAACTAGCGAAATTAAAATCAAACTTTTATAATGTGGTTCTATTTGATTTAGTAATGAAATTTTTGCACATCTTTGCACGGCAAAAAATAATTTTATGAATACTGAGACATCCATTTTTGATAAAATAGTAAAAGAACGCCGATCGGTTCGTATTTACGATAAAAGCCATAATTACGATAAAAGCATTGTTGAACGTAGTATTGAGCGAGCAATATTATCGCCTAATAGCAGCAACATGCAATTGTGGGAGTTTTACCGAATTACTAATGAAGAAAGTAAAAGCAAAATTGCTTATTATTGCTTAGACCAACTGCCAGCAAAAACAGCAAATGAATTAGTGGTTTTCGTTGTCCGCCCTGATAAATACAAACAGTCTATTAAATTCAATCTCGATTTAATAAATAGTAAAGATAGCTTTGAAAAAGAATCTCGCAGAAAAAAGAGAACTTTATACTATACAAAGCTAATGCCCTTATTTTATACTTTCGACTTTCTATTTGTCTTATCCTTATTGAAAAAAACCTTTGTATTTTTTAAAGGATTAAAACAGCCCGTTGTACGTGAAGTAACAAGCATAAATAAAAAAGTTACTATACATAAAAGTGTAGCCTTGGCAGCACAAACGTTTATGTTGAGTGTTAAGGCTGAGGGTTACGACACTTGCCCCTTAGAAGGATTTGACTCGAAGAGAGTAAAAAAATTCCTGAAGCTTCCTCGAAAAGCTGAAATAAATATGATTATTTCGGTTGGGAAAGCAGCAGATGATGGGGTTTGGTATCCACAAAAAAGATTTGCTTATAAGGATGTTGTAAGGGAAATTTAGTTTATGAAGATAGAATGAAGAATACAGAATTAAAAAAGAGGGTGTCCAGAAAGTGAGTATTGAGTCTGCGATCTAGCCTCAGGCTAGAGAGGCTATCCTTACATTCTATAATTCAACCGATTGCTCCGTCGTACCTCCTCGCAAAGACTCTCTCACTAGACTTTTCGGACACATTATTTTTCATAGTATTATAGATTCTATTTCTTTTTTTCAAAATCGAAGGAATATAATATTGCTTCCATTTGTCTAATGTATTTGCGCTTGTCGTATTTTGGTGCGTAAACATAACCTTCAACAGTAACTACACGGTTATTCACTTTGTCTAATCGGCTTAAGCTTACAAACGGACCGCCCATATAGTCTCCTTCTACTTTCCACAATCCTCGTAATTCAGCTGTATACTGACCTTTCCATTCGTAGGAACGGAAAGTTGGTAAATATTGTAATTCGGTTGTCATGTACGAACCTTTACGTGGACCGGCAACATAATTTTGTAAAAACTCATTGCGTTTATTAATGAGCGAAATCTGGTTAAAGTCAGATGTGTCTTTATACTCGTATGAGTAAACAAAAAGACCTTGACTTATTTGAGGCGTTTCATGCGATATCCAAATAAAATTATTTGTGTCTAGGTCATAGGTATAACCTTTTGGTATAGTTAGGTGAATACCTGTGTTTCTTTTCAGCTTTTCAATTACAGGCCTTTCAGCATATTTTTTGTAATTATTCATTAATCTATCGCGCTCAGCTTTAAGTAGTAAGCCCAAAACTTTATCAGTATTCTGATTAAATAAATTTAAAAATGTCTCACGACTAGGTGCCATAATATAAATTACCGTTTGTGGTTCTGCCCATTTATCGCGCTCAACAGTAATCACTGGTTTTTCAATTTCGGATGAAATTTTTGTTATTACAATATTTCTATGAATGCGGAATAACGCGGAAAATGCCCTGTTGCTAATATTCACAGTATTAAATAAAGGTTCACTTTGCGGTAAGCCAGGCACATCTTGCAATAATAAATCCCTAACTAATTCACCAGGGCTACCATTCCATTTCTCTTTGTCCATAATTACAAGCACTTCGCCCGCATTTCCGGAAACTCCAGGTAATAATGAACGTTTTACTTTTCCTTGATTACAGCCAGTAGCCAAAATTGTTATAGCTACAATAAATATAATTCCTAGTTGTCTCATTTCATGATATTTTATATGATGGATTTACTCACCAATTTCATTTGCAAAATACAATTTATTTAAAGGATACAATTTATTTGTAGCCAAAAATAGTGATTTGTATAATTATGAGAAAAAAAATGGTTTTTTTCATAAATCTCTATCAAAAAAGATTTATTCTATATCAAATTTTTTGCATGTATCTGATTTTCAATTCCAAGTCTCCATAAAAATTTTAATATATAAATAGCACATCAATCAAAATAAATCTTTTTTACACAATAAGACCTTTTAATCTTAAACAAATTTACTATATTTGTGTTATATAAAAACAAAAGGCTTTTTATGTATTAGGCATAACAATATTAGTGGTTTTGTGTAAGCTTTTAAACGTTTTATGGAAAACTACACGTTAAGATATTACTGTTAAACTGTATTCTAATAATGGTAAATTTTGGTTGGTTTATGAGTTCGCTCAACATTGTGGTTAGTGTTGAAATCTTCACATTAGGCAGTTAGACAGTATTAGAAATGGAATTATATCTTTATAATTTTATTTCGACAAAACAAGAAAGCAGATCTCCCCGATCTGCTTTTTTTTATACTATTTAAATAATCTTTATAAAATTCAGTATTAGATATTCATAATAACTACTATATTTAAATTTTTAAAATATGTTTATTGCGAACAAACTTCAATTTTTTACTATGTTTAAATTAAGACCTTTATTTCTTATTCTATTTTTTGTAGTTCTTAACTTTACTGGCAAAACACAAGAAAATCCTAAGATTGATCAGAAAACTTATTTTGCAAATCAAGATGGTATAGAAAATGCTATGAAATGGTTTAAAACAGCAGAAAGGTACTATCGTAAAGGAAAAGGAACATACGACGAAGCATTAAAGAACTACATAAAGCTTTATGGTTACAACTCTAATTCACATGCATTAAATTACAAAATAGGAATCTGCAATCTTTTATCTTCCGATAAGGATGCATCCTTAGAGTATTTACTTAATAGTTCTCCCGAAATTGCGAAGGATTACTATTTAGCTTTAGGACGTTCATATCAATACAATAATGACTATAACAAAGCTAAAGAAGCTTATAGTAACTATTTAAGTTCGTTAAAAACATGGCAACAGAAAGAACAAAAACAACGAATAGATCAATACATTGCAGAATGCGATTATAGTATAAAACTTACAAAAGATTCGTCTGATGTTTTTATTGTAAATTTAGGACCATTAATAAATACATATTTCGACGAGCACAGTGCTTACTTGCCACCTAATGATTCCAATCTGTTTTTCACATCAAAAAGACCAAAGAAAGAGCCCACAAAAACCGTTTCTAGATTTAAATACAAAGAGAGAATATTTTTAGCAAACAACTGTATTCACCAACAATGTGAATGGGTATCGGCTTTAAAGGCTTTAAATAAAAACGCAAATGTGAGTATGGCGGGGGTCGATAAAACCAAAAACCGTATATTCTTTTATGAAGGAAAAAGGCAAACTGGTCGCTTATTAATGACAAGATATGATTCTGAAAAGAAAAAATGGAAAGAAATTAAGCAAGTTAAAGGAAAAATAAATCATATTGCCTATCGAGAAACCTCTATTTCAGTTGGTCCAGACAACACAGCCTATTTTATTACTAACCGACGAGGTTCGGTTGGTGGAAAAGATATTTGGGTTGCCAAATATAAAAAAAACGATAGGTGGGCAAAACCATACAATATTGGTAACGGTTTAAACACACCTTTTGACGAAGAGGGCGTTTATATTTCAGATGACGGTAATACCTTGTATTTCTCATCGAAAGGTCATTTAGGAATGGGTGGATTCGATGTTTATAAATCATTCAAACAAATTGATGGAAGTTGGAGCAACCCAATAAACTTAGGTCATCCAATAAATAGCCCTGCCGATGAACTTTTTTATCACCCAACACGCGATTCAATGGTAGCACTATATTCTACAATAAGAGGTGACAGTTATGGAGGTTTAGATATATACAAAATACAAATTGACCCACGCAAACCTTTTTCACTTATTGGGTCGGTAACAGATATTGAAAGCGGTGATGTTATTTCAGCCACAGTAAACATTATTGATAACAAAACGGAAAAATCCTTTATCAATGTTCCTGTTGATACACTAGCAGGTATTTATATGGTTTCGTTTGAAGATATTGGAGATTATAGCTTACAAATTGATAAAGAAGGATATAAATCTATTGTAGATTCTATAAACTGTCCGAATGAAAAACATGCTACTATTGTTCTTGATTATAAGATGGAGAAAATTAAGCATCCATTTACATTATCTGGTTTTATTAGAGACATTGATAATTATGAACCTGTAATGGCAAGCATAATTATTAAAGATGCTATAACTGATTCTATTTATGCAAGGCAATTTGCCGATTCAAAAGGTAAATATTCGGTAACATTTGAGGATAAATACAATATGGTTTTACAAGTTGAAGCCGAAAACTATTTTGCTGTTTACGATTCATTAGATGCAACATTAGAAGAAAGCAGCTTAATTACTAACGATATTGTCATGAAACGCAGTAAGATTTTATATACACTTACTGGGGTAATTACTGATGAAACAAGTACAACACCAGTACACGGAGCATTAAGTTTTTATCGTCCTTCTGAAACCGAGCCTTTTTCAATCGTAGTTTCAGATAGTACAAATGGAAAATACACTGCACAACTTGAAGAACAAGGTCCTTTCTTGATAGAAGTTGAAGCTACAGGATACTTCTTCTTAAATGAAACATACAAATTTCAAGAGAATCAAACCTTTACTGCTAAAAACTTTGCATTGAAGAAAATGTCGACTGGTGCTAAAATTGTGGTTGAAAATATTTTATTTAACTCTGGTAAATCAACGCTGAAAGCAGGGTCATTTAAAGGTTTAGATAAATTAGCAATACTACTTATTAGAAACCCAGATGTACGAATAGAAGTATCGGGACATACCGATAATGTTGGTTCTGCATCAGTTAACAAACGTATATCGAAAGCTCGTGCCCTTACTGTAAAAAACTATTTAAGTTCACGTGGTGTTGAAGAAGATAGAATTGAATATGAAGGATATGGTTTTGATCAGCCAATTGCGCCTAATGATACACCCGAAGGAAAGGCTCAAAACCGCCGAGTTGAAATTAAAGTACTTAATTAACAGATTTTAAACTAGCATGCAACAAACAAGTATAAGTAACAAAATAAATAATGTACTAATATTCTCTGTAATAAAACACATACATTTTAATTACAACGCATGTAATACAAATGCTTCAAAATATGAACAAACTATTAAATCTGAAATAATAAAACTATGGTAAAACGAAATATAATATTTGCATTAACTGGCTTCTTACTAATAACTTTTTCAGGTTGTTTTACCGACGATGTTGTTATTGATCCAGATAATTTAACAAAACTTGACAGACCCATTTTTTTTTCGGGGCCTATAGCAAAAGCAAGTTTTTTTGCTGAAGATATTTTTGACAGATTAGGCGACAGTATATCAGATAACATTACAGTTGAAAAAGATGGCTTACTTTGTGTAAAATATATAGATAATTTCACTTCGACTTGGGATGATATTATTGCTATTGAAGATGTAAATTTCACAAAAAACTATCCTATATCCAATACTAAAAAATCAACTAACGCGGAGCAAATATTTGTTGAACGAATAAAATTAAACACTAATTCAAATCAGCGTTTCGACAGTATGCTCATTCAAGAAGCAACTCTTGCACTAAATCTTCAACTTCCGAGTGGTTATACAGGCAATATAGATGTTGAATTTCCGGAATTAACCAAAGATGGTGTAGTTTTAATTTTTAACTATGATGCAACTTTGCCAAATGCTGAAGAGCAACAAGACTTAGCTGGTTATAAAATTATATTTGGACAAGGACAAGATTCCAGCTACTTTACCATGAACATAACTGCAAATATTGCAATTAATACTGCTAATCCACCCGATCCTAACCAAACTCCTGAAATAAATGTAACACTATCAATGAACGGATTAATACCAGAAATTGTTTTTGGCAGGTTTGGTCAATCTACTATTATGGATAGAAAAGAAACACTAGACTATTCGCTTTTTGAAGATATAGACGCTGTTGATTTAATTGAATTTTATGACATTCAGATGTTATTAGAGTTTGATAATTATTTTGGTATTCCGTATGATGCTATTTTAGAAGAAGCAATAGTAAGAAGATCAAGTACTGGAGAAACAAAACTATTAGAATTAGGTTCAAATAACACCATTAATGTAAAGCCTGCAGAATATGCATCAGAGGTAATACCAACTGAGAATTCTTTTCTATATAATAGAACTAATTCTAACATAAACGATGTAATAAATATGTTTCCAGATAAACTTGATTATCATTTATTAGTTAATATTAATCCGAAACCAGAAGATCTTAATACTGATAACTTTGTAACTCAAGACAATAGAATTTCTGGCAACATAAATATAATTATACCTTTATGGTTACGTACGTCGGCTTATACAAGAATTGACACTATTCGTAGGTTCGATATAAATAACATGATTGACGATGATATGTTAACATATCTTAAATCGGCAACACTTTCTTTTGAATTTAGCAATTGGTTTCCGTTTGAACTAACCGCCCAAGCATATGTTGTTGATGAAAATTATGTAATTATTGATTCATTGTTTAGTGGACCAGAAGAGCTTTTAGCATCTGGTATTCTTGATTCAGATGGTATAGATGGTAAGGTTATTGAACCAGGATTATCTAAAACAGATGTAATACTAACAAAAGAAAAAATTGAATTTTACAAAGAACAAAATGTTCAAAAAATATTGCTATCTACACGAACAATAACAACTGATAATGGAACTCAGTTTGTAAAAATGTTTGATTTTTATGGGCTTGAATTCCAGCTAAATTTTGACTTAGTAAGTAACGAAATTGAACTATAACAATTCATTAAATAAAATTATGCAAAAAAAATACTCTCGATATATAATATTACTTGGTTTGCTTTTAGCTTGCTTTACTGGTAAAGCACAAGATCCAATGTCTCTATATTTTCTGGAAAATGTTCCACAAAGCAATTTTATTAATCCAGCTATGGCACCTCGTTGTAATGGTTTTATTGGTGTTCCAGGAATAAATTCTATCTACATAAATTATCAATCAAACTTACCTGCTGATGTATTGTTACAAAGCTCTGATTCGGGAACAATTTCATTATTAAGTCAGTATTACGATTATGGTAAACTATACGATGTAATTGGTGATGGTGCACAAATTAGAACTTATGAACTAATTTCTCCTATTATATTTGGCTTTCGATTGGACAAAAGTTACATTACTTTTTCTATGTCAGAAAAAATAAAATTGAATGGAACCATTGCCTCCGATCTATTTAAAATACCACAATATGGATTTCCGGAAGGCTCCACTTTCAATTTTGCTGGTACTGGAGTAGATTTACAGTTATATTCTGAATATGCATTGGGTTATTCTAGAAATTTAACAAAAAAACTAAGGATTGGTGGTCGTTTTAAACTATTACAAGGTTTAGCAAGTATTAAGACAGATATTAGCAAAGCTAGACTCGAAACCAGTAATGAAGTATGGAAATTAGATGCCCAAGGTGATATTTATTCGTCAGGTCCGCTTGAAATTACCACAGATGAAGACGGAAATGTTGATGCGAATATTAAAGATGAGTTTAAAAATATGGATGTGGGCACAATTTTTAAGGATTATGGTACAAATTTTTCAAATTTGGGATTAGCAATAGATATTGGTGCAACCTATGAATTAAACGAAGCATGGTCTTTTTCAGCCTCGCTAAACGATTTAGGATTTATTAGCTGGAAAAATGATTTGAATTCTATTCATTTCAATGGTCAATATGATTTTGAAGGATTGGTTATTAACAATGACAATGTTGATAGTATTGATCAGGCTGTTGACGATTTAATTGATACTATTAAAACAGTAATTAATTACCATGCGCGAAATGAAAAATATACAACCGGCATAGGAACAATGCTCTATTTTGGTGGTCAGTACCATGTTAATCACGTGGTTAGTATTGGTTTACTATCACGTTCTACTTTCGATAGAAATTATTTTCATCAAGAATTTAATCTGTCGGCAAATGTAAATTTATATCAAGCTATAACAGCAAATTTAAACTACAACGTTGCTCTAACTGGTGAAAACTATTTAGGTTTTGGTTTAGCTATTCGCGGAGGACCTATACAATTCTATATGCTTCTTGATCATATTCCTTTAGTTTATACAAACTACGTGTTAGAGAATGGCAATAAGATTCCAGCTGGAGCAGATATGAGAGCATTTAACGTGATGTTTGGGCTTAACCTTATATTTGGGGCACATGGTTTCAAAGATGAGCCAAAAATTGATGCTTATTCGGAATTTTAAAAATAATGATAATAATAACAGTCTTCAGTAAGCAGTAAATTCAGTACTAATATAAGCTGTCGATTGCTGACTGAAGTTTTTTTCAAAATGTAAAATTATTTTCAAATAAAAAATATCTTTAAAAAACTGACTTTATGCACAGGCTGTAAAGAATGTTTGTGATAAGGTATAATTAGGCAATCTGCTGAAATTCCATAAAAGACTTCACCTTTATACTTGCAAATACTCATAACCGAGTACCACACACTTTTTCACAGGTTCATTAGCCATGTAAGTTTCACGTGAAAAGAAAAAAGCGAATCTTAATAGATTCGCTTTATATAATAAATTTTAATTCGCAGCATTTTTTTCACGCTTACGCTCAAACTCTTTTAGTTTTATTTTACGTAAACGAATAGATTTTGGTGTTATCTCAACATACTCATCTTTCTGAATATATTCTAAAGCCTCTTCCAACGAAAATCGAATTGGAGGAGCAAGTGTTACTTTATCGTCGGTACCCGATGAACGAACGTTTGATTGCTTTTTAGTTTTAGTGACATTTAAAACCAAATCGCTTGCGCGCGAACTTTCACCCACAACCATTCCTTCATAAACTTCCTCAGTAGCACCAATAAAAAACTTACCTCTATCGGTCAATTTTCCAAGGGCATATGCAAAAGATGTTCCGCCTTCCATTGCAATAAGTGAACCATTAATACGACTTTCAATTGGTCCTTTATATGGTTCGTAAGCTATAAAACGGTGACTCATAACAGCTTCACCAGCAGTTGCTGTAAGCATATTACTTGCCATGCCAATAATACCGCGCGAAGGTATTTTAAATTCAAGATGTATTCTTTCACCCTTTCGCTCCATGTTTAACAATTCACCTTTGCGCTTGGTTACCATTTCAATGGCTTTTCCTGAATATTCTTCAGGTAAATCGATCGCCATTTGTTCAATAGGTTCACATTTTTCTCCACCAATTTCCTTAATAATAACTTGTGGCTGTCCAACTTGCAATTCGTAGCCTTCGCGGCGCATAGTTTCAATTAATACAGATAGGTGTAATACTCCACGACCAAAAACAGTAAAAGCATCTGCTGATTCAGTAGCTTCCACACGCATGGCAAGATTCTTTTCAAGCTCTTTCTCAAGTCTATCTTTAATGTGTCTTGATGTAACAAACTTACCATCTTTACCAAAAAATGGAGAATTATTAATAGTAAAGAGCATACTCATTGTAGGCTCATCAATTGAAATAGGATCTAATGCTTCAGGATTTTCAAGTTCAGCAATTGTATCACCAATTTCAAATCCTTCGATACCAACCAAAGCACAAATATCGCCAGCTTTAACAATATCAGCTTTTACCTTACCCATTCCTTGAAAAACAAATAACTCTTTAATTTTAGAACGTTTAATTGAGCCATCGCGTTTACATAAACTTACTTGCTGTCCAGATTCAATTTCGCCTCTGTGAATACGTCCTACAGCAATTCGTCCTACATACGACGAAAAGTCTAAAGAAGTAATCAACATTTGAAGAGAACCTTTTTCAACTTTTGGTTCGGGTATGTATTCTATTATTGCATCTAATAACGGTATTATATCATCTGATGGAGTCTTAAAATCTTTTGCCATCCAACCATTTTTAGCTGAACCGTAAATTGTAGGGAAATCAAGCTGTTCTTCGGTGGCATCCAAACTAAACATTAACTCAAAAACTTCTTCTTGAACTTCTTCCGGACGGCAGTTTGGCTTGTCAACTTTATTAACAACCACAATTGGTTTTAATCCAAGTTCAATTGCCTTTTGTAAAACAAAACGTGTTTGAGGCATAGGACCTTCAAAAGCATCTACTAAAAGTAAAACTCCGTCGGCCATATTAAGCACTCTTTCAACTTCACCACCAAAATCGGAGTGACCAGGAGTATCAATAATATTAATCTTAATGTCGTTATAGGTAACCGATACATTTTTAGCTAATATAGTAATGCCTCGCTCCCTCTCTAAATCATTGCTATCCAAAATTAATTCTCCTGGATTCTCATGATCTTTAAATAGTTTTGTTTGCAATAAAATTTTATCAACCAAAGTGGTTTTACCATGGTCGACGTGTGCAATAATGGCAATATTTCTTAATTTCATTTTTTAAATATTTCAATATTAGTGCTTTGTTGCTTAAAAAGTCATAATTTTTGAGCGCACAAAGGTATAATTTTAGTTAACACTATCTTTAATTAAAATGACTTTATTTTCAAACGAATAATGGTTCTGAATGTTCAATGAAAAAATAGCACAACATTATAAAAAATAAGCTATAGATAAAAACACCATCTTCTATCATATCTAGAATAGAAATACCGCCAAACTAGTATGGTTAAATAACGGTTTATATATCTGAAACAGCTAAAACAAAACATACTTTCTAAAAAACTTAAATAAATAGGCAAAATGATACACAAAACTTGCTATTTATCTGTTATTTAGATATTTAGGCTCATTTAATCTGATTTTTATCAAAAACGTAGCCATTGAAATCAATAAACTATCGTAAAGATTGCTAAAACAACAAAAAGTAAAAAATATTGGCTACACGAACAATTATCTGTATAAGCTTTGCTAAAAAACAAGTTCAAAAATTAGAAATACATTTTTTGCCTAGATAAAGTATAAAATACAACATAGTAGAATTACAGTAAGAATTCATAATGTCATATATCATCAAATGCACAAGCAAAATGTGTATCTTTCTGTAAACTATGCAATATGTGTATACTTTTTAGCATGTACTCCATATATTAATCGAAAAGTGAACCACTACTTATTCATCAGATTAATAAAATTTATTCCTTCCAAAATCACAAGTCTGTATACAATGTAATTACACTATAAAATTTCTCTTTACTCAAATTGCTAAATATTCTACATTCTTCTATCATCAACATATATTTTGATATTACAACAATCAATTGAAAATCGAAAACACATAGTTCCAGTTAATGAATAACCTAAAACCGAAATACTCATTACTAGTAGTTTTAGTTTAAAAAACAAAAAAGAGTTGGCATCAACAGTAACTTGACATTAGTATTATAATTAGAAAATACCTAGTAGTATTGTCATAATTCTTTTTCATTAAGTAATACGCCTGCATAAGGTCTTAGCTTTTAAAATATAGTCTTAAATATACTGTCAGTTAATTTTAGAGGACAAATATTCATCAATATTCAAGGTAACAAACTAATTAAAACGATCGGAAAAATATTTCAAAATGGTAAAAATAATTTAAAGACAAATTCCTTGTGCGCCGGTTTGTTCTTGCAGCTATCTTAAAAAAACTAATTGTTTACTAAATAAGAAATTCTATGATTTAGAATTAAGATTTGAATAGATAAAGGTAAAAAAACATATATAGAGGTAGTGTGAACATTTAAATTTCTGTTTATGTGCTAAATATGTCTATCAAAATCAGATACTTTTTTATAATGGTCACTTAGCCTTAATAAATCATGGATTTAGTCAATTGATTGCCAGTTATTGATTATTAGAAAGTTGCAATTTTAATGGTACTATGTAGACAAATAGTGATCCTAAATTTAATATGTTGTATTTCGTGGAAACAACCTACCTCAGTAATTAACTCAGACATAATTTAGGTTAGCTACGATTATGATTGGTTTATTTATTTTCCAATTAAACCAATTACCTAAAGATTTTAAGAAAACAAAGCTCTGGAAGAGAAAGGAATTATTCTTCTAATAAAATAAATTTACTAATATTGATCAATTACCAAGTATGTGAAAAAGATTAGACATCAATTTTTAATAAAAAAATTGGTGAATTACCTTACTTCACAACTCAAGTTTTAATAACACAAGACAAAAAATAGCCTAGGGTCAACACTTAATATAACTAAAAGAGCATTAACCTAAAGAATGGTAACAAGGAAAAATTGTCTTAGTAGTTTTACTTATGCAGCATGTGAGAAAAAAAATTGAAACTATACGCAAAACCTCTACGAAATAAAAATCGCTAGGTTTAATACTTTCTAGATATTTAGTACCAAGCCAACAAACCAGCGAAAAATATTCAAGCTAGCTTAATTGGGCAGGTAATGATACAAAATGTACATTTATGATCAATTGAATATTATGTAATTTTGAATAGAGATTTATAATTTTCACTAACACAATATTGTAAAAATGCAACAAACTAATGAAAATAAAGTAAATAATTACACTTAAAACAATACCACAAAGATCATAAGAAACCCTTAGCTAAACAGATTTTTTAGCCTTAGAGCCATAGGAATTATTATTTTGAAACAAAAACTAAAAGAAACTAAAGCGCTTGTAATAAAATTAAAAAGCTTTAATAAATTAATAAACAATAAAAAACTTATTCTAAAAACACTTCTTTAAAAAAATAAACCTCGCCTCAGTGAAATTAAGAATAAAAAAACATTATGAACACTAATAGAGTATATTTAAATGAAAAAAGAAACGAGATATAATGCTCAACACAAAGCACTACAAATAAATTGCTATATTAAAAATTAGCAACAACTATAACTAACTAAAATTCAGAACTAAAACTTATACCAATAAAACAAATAAAATAACTATTTACACAATAACAATTTCAAAAAATGTAATTACTACAAACAAAAAACAATTTGGTTTTCAATGCATAGCAAACAACTTCTCAACAGAACAATATAAACAAGTTGAATAGGCTGTCCCTTAAAACTCCTTATTTACAAGCAAACCAACTCTACTCAATCATTGTTTAAAATACAGAAATGAAATTTTTCAATAATTTTCACAAATAAATTTTAGAGATAGATCTATACATTTTGATTGTAAGAAAATACAATGATTATAAAATGCCATCCTAATCAATAACGTTCCACGTGAAACATAAAGCAATCGTTTCAATAAGAGTCACAACTATAACCATATCGTTCAAACCTAACTATTACAACTTTAATATAAAATTGCCTAATACAAAAATAAGACTAGTAAATTAATTTTTTTGCTAAAGAATTTTGGAAAGCTTGGTCTATATTCGAAACACCTGCAGAGGTAAATATTACAGTTTACAATATTTAGAAACGCTACGTTCAAGTTATAAATGAATCAAAATGTCCTATAATAATAAATACACTCTTTACTAAATACGATATAATCAACCTAAACGCAACAACAACTTTGTGTTCAAATATAAGCAGATGCCAATAAACACTTCAAGGTTTTTGGCTGAATGAAATACATAACAAATATTGAAAAATATAAATTTTTGGTATCACTTACCAAATTTAAACCTAGCTAAATGAAAGAAAGCATTAAGCATGAATAGTAAAAATATAGAATTCAAAGCAGCAAATAAACTAAGCTGTATAACTAGATAATTTATTTTGAACCATCAGTAATTACAATGTTGCCAACTAATAATCAAAACACGTATATAAATCTTTAGATTAAAAATACCAAAACTCCGCATTAAACAATACGAACAAAGTCAATAAATAGAATGGACCTTAGCAAATATTGTTCCACGTGGAACCTAAAGTAATTGTTTAGTTAACCGTTCCACGTGGAACATTATCTTCCAAAACTAACTAATAAAACATTAATATCTGATGGGCTAATGCCAGGAATGCGGGTAGCCTGCCCTATTGTTTGGGGTTGTATCTTTGAAAGTTTTTGTCTAGCTTCAGTAGATATGCTAAGGAATTTATTGTAATCTATATTTTTTGGTATCGTTGCGCTTTCAAGTTTCTTTATTTTTTCTGCAATCTGTTTCTCTCTCAATAAATATCCTTTATATTTCATTGATATTTCTGCCCCCTCTAGAATATCATGTCTTTGTGAAATAATACATTTAAGATGCTCAGAAAGCGGTTCAAAATTTTCAGCTAAACCAAAAATTGAAACGTCTGGTCGACTAATTAAATTAATAACTTTTATAGATTGTTTAAGCGGAGATGATTTAATACTTTCTAAATAGCTATTAATTTGCTCGGGCTTTATGCTGGTATTGCCGAAGAATTCAATAATATTTTCAATTGCGTTTTTCTTCTCAATCATCCTTAAATACCGATCTTCTTTTGCCAAGCCAAGGTGGAATCCTTTTGCCGTTAGTCTTAAATCAGCATTATCCTGGCGTAGTAATATTCTGTATTCTGCCCTACTTGTAAACATGCGATATGGTTCATCAACTCCCTTTGTAATTAAATCGTCAATTAAAACTCCTGTGTAAGCTTCATCTCGTCTTAAAATAAATTCAGGTTTATTGTTAATTTTCAAATGAGCATTAATACCTGCAATTAGACCTTGTGCGGCAGCTTCTTCATAGCCTGTTGTTCCATTAATTTGTCCGGCAAAATAAAGATTAGATATCAATTTTGTTTCTAAAGATGAATTAAGTTGGGTTGGGTCAAAGTAGTCGTATTCAATTGCGTATCCAGGACGATAAATGTTTACCTTTTCTAAACCAGGAATTAAACGCAACGCTTCAAGCTGTATATACCAAGGTAAAGAAGATGAAAATCCATTAATATAATACTCATTAGTAGTAAAGCCTTCTGGTTCTAAAAATAATTGGTGGCTACTTTTCTCAGCAAAGGTAACAACTTTATCCTCAATACTTGGACAATACCGTGGTCCAACACCTTTAATTGAACCATTGAAAAGAGGTGATTCATTAAAACCCCTCTCTAAGCATTTATGAACGGATGCATTAGTGTGTGCAATATAGCAAGATCTTTGCTCAACATATGTATTGTCACTATTCATGTAAGAAAAAAAGGAAGGGTTAATATCTCCCTCCTGTTCTATCAGTTTGCTAAAATTAATAGATCTTCCATCTAATCGTGCAGGAGTTCCTGTTTTCATTCTACCAGTAGTAAAACCAGCACCAAAAAGTTGCTCTGTAATTCCATTGGAATCTGGTTCGGCCATTCTTCCGCCTTTAATTTTGGTACTACCAATATGCATTAAGCCATTAAGAAAAGTGCCGTTAGTTAAAATTACCGACTTGGAAATAAATGTAAAACCTAATTCAGTAACTACACCAGTAACAATGCTATTATTTAAAACCAGTGAAACAACTTTGTCTTGAAACATATCTAAATTATCGATAGTCTCAAGATGATCTCTCCAGTCTTGAGAAAAAACCATTCGATCACATTGCGCACGTGGACTCCACATCGCAGGACCTTTAGAACGATTTAGCATTCTAAATTGTATGCTTGATTTATCCGTGGCAATTCCAGTATAACCACCCAAAGCATCAATTTCTCTTACTATTTGACCTTTAGCTATGCCACCTATTGCAGGATTACACGACATTTGTGCAATCTTAGTCATGTCCATTGTTATTAATAAAGTAGAAGATCCTAGTTTAGCAGCAGCAGCAGCAGCTTCACTGCCAGCATGACCAGCACCAACAACTATAACATCATATTCATTTAACATTTTATTTTTTTATTAATCCATTAAGGAATTCATCTTCCTTTCCTGTCATAGTTTCTTTTTCTGAAATACTAAAGTCCTTATAACCTATAAGGTGTAATATTCCGTGAACCATTATACGGTACAACTCAGAATTAAAAGTGTTTGAAAATTTAATTGCATTCTCTTTTACCCTATCGGTACTAATAAAAACATCACCACTTATAATATTGCTTTCACTATAATCAAACGTAATTATATCAGTGTAATAATCATGATTTAAATACATCTTATTTAAATTGATAAGAAAGGAATCAGAGCAAAATATAATACTAATATCACCGGCAGTTTTTTTTTCAGTCTCAATTACTGAAACTAACCAACAAGATATTTGATCGATGTCAATTTCTGGCAACGATACATCTTCATTAAAAAAATTAAACACTTTAGATATTAAATTTTAGATTAACAATAGCTCCACCTTTATCAAAGCTTATTTCATCAGCTAAATGCTCCATTAAAAAAACACCTCTACCATCAGGTTTTTCAACATTGCCAGGTTTTGTAGGATCAGGAATATGGTCAAAATCAAAACCTGCACCTTCATCACAAATTCTTACACTTAAAACAGAATTATTTTCAGATATAATTATATTAACCAATTTAGATTCATCCTTTTTATTCCCATGAATAATTGAATTAGTAACACCTTCAATGATTGCAATTAATATATTACCATAAATGTCGGCTACTAATGATAAATCTGTTGAAATTTCGTCAATTAGATTTTCAACCAATGAAATATTCTCAATCTTAGATGCTATATTAATTTCTTTTTTCATTCCTATTAGAATTAATGTTCTTTATATACTCTTGATACTTATACTTATAAAAGTCAAAAAGGTTTACAGATTTAGTATTAAATATTTCATTAAAATTAACACTATCTATTTTATCCTCAAATAAATTTTCAGGATTACTTATATTATATTTTAAAGCTTGCTGAGATTCTCTCTTGTCATCTTTATCTCTTTCCAATTCAGCAGTTTCCGCCTCGAGTAATCGTGACATAATTTGTTTCTGTCTAAATAATGTAGTATTAGAGATTTGCATATTAACTAAATCTCTTTTATTTGCTTCCATTAATTTTTTAATTTCATTAAGTTCTTTACTTAACTCTTTACCTACACTCCCATTAGAACTAAGCTCATTCAACAATTGCTGAAAAATCTCTTGTTGGGCAAGCATCTTTCCCAGCTCTCCTTTTCCTGGTTTACCAGATTTTCCTTTCATTTGCTTGAGCATGTTTTCTAATTGTTCCTTAAAACCTTCTTGACCCTTTTTTAGATCAGATAATGAAGGTTCTTTGCCTTTCTTAGGTTTTTGTTTTTTATTTGGAGAACCACTTGAACCATTACCCATTGAATCCATTTTTTTAAGAGATTCTGATAATAACAATATCATATCGTTAGTTTGAGTCATTATTTCTCTTTGAGCTTTACGAGCTAAACCTACTTTCCTATTTTCTAAGAAATGTATAGTATTTATTAATTCACTTTGAATTCCAAAGGCTGATCGAGAAATATGATTTCCTAACAAACTAGAGCGTTTACTTAAAGCATATAATGAATCTTTAATTATTAAAAAATCATCATTAATTTTATTTTGTTCCTTTATTAATTGAACAAAACGGGGATTATCAATAAGCACGTAAAGTAATTCATTCTGTAAATCTTCTTGAGTAAATGAAAAAATAAATAAATTTTCTAGTAACTGACGTAATGATTCTGCATTTTCGCCAGCTTTTTGCTGAGAACTACCATTCATCATTTGCTGCATATCATCAGCTAGCTTATTTAAATTATCAGAATTCTTTTTTGATTGCTCATTTGATTTATCAGAATTATCGCTAATATCAGATTGGTTATCTTCTATATCATTATTCAATTTATCAAAAGACTCTTTAAAATCTTCCATTTTAAATGGATCGGACAAATCATTATTCTTCTCTAAAATATCATTATAGTCTTCTTCTATTTTTTTCAATTCACTTAAAGCTTGCATATTTTCTTCAAGTAACTGGCTCTGATTAATTTTTTCTTCTGAAAGTTTATTGCTTAATTGTTTTTGCTTTTGACTTAAGTCATTCAATCTATCGATATCACGTTTAACCCTCTCCTCTATTTCGTACTTTTTTAAAAGCTCTAAATTCTTATCTAATTCTTTAGATAAGTCATCATAGTTCATTTCAAGTTTACTATTGATTTCATTCAATTTATTTTCGTCAAACTTAGAAGCAAGTTTTTCTAGTTCCTTTAATAATTCTTTTAATTCATCACTCATCACATTATTAAGCAATTCTTGAATTTGCTTTTGCTTCTCTAAAATTTGTTCAGTGGTTTGATTAAAAGAATTATTAAAATTATCTTTTTTAAGATTCTGATTTGATATTTCTTTCAGTAAATTTTCTAACTGTTTATGTTTTGCTGTTAAAGATTCTAATTTAGATTTCTTTTCCCAAGTTTCTAACTTCTCACTAATTAAACTTTTTTTAATTTCCTCAATATCTTTTCTAATTTCAGAAGCCATTAGTAAACTTTGATCCAATTTCTTATGAATATCTAGAAAATTTTGCTTTTCATTTTTAGCTATTTGCTCAATTGTTGGTATACTAATTTTCAATATTTCAGATTTCGTAAATTTTGGACCTAATATTTTATCATTGTCATAAATAAGAAAATACAGTTCGTTATCTAAAACATTTAAAGGAAATTCATATGAAAAATAAAATTCTTGCCTTTTTAAATTTTTGATTATTGGTATTTCTAAACCATTAACATTATCATGAGAAAAAACAAGCAGTTTTGAAAATCCAAAATCATCAGAAATTAGTCCATGAAAATAAAATATTCTTAAATTACTCTTATCTTTAACATAACTAACCTCAATAGACGGGTATAAATCAGGTATAACCTTTACCTTTATAGATATAGTGGATTTAAATAAGGTATTTTTATTACTTAAAGCAACATTAAAGCTATGTGACTTAAGAGCTAATTCATTATAAACAAAACCATTAGGAGATTCAGAAAGAGAAAATATTTCATTTTTATGTTGTATAAAAATAGTATCACAAAAAACTGAATTAAACGACCATTTTAACTCTGAACCTATTGGAACAGTAATTTCACTCAAATTCTGTTTATTTTCATTTGGCTTGTTAATATAATTTGGATAAACAATATCAACTTCATAATTTTTCAAAATCGGTTTATCCAAAACTTTAATACTAAAATTACTACTTTCAAAAAAATCGTTAAAGACTATAAATGAAAAAGAATTATTTACATTTTTAAAATAGTACGTGTATTTTGAAATATCTTTTTTTTCTAAAAGATAATCTGTACCACCAAATTTTATGAATAATTCGTCAGGCAATATATTTCCAACAATAAATATATCAATTTTTAAATTATCTCCACGTTTAACAACCAATGCAGCAGTATCAATAATTATACTAAATCCAACATCTTTAACATAGGAAGTATTAAAGTGTACAACTCTTTTTGTTCCATCAATAATTAGCTCCGGCTTAAAAAATAAGGTAGCAATAAAAACAAAAAGACTTAAAATAAGGTATCTTGATAGCTTTAGGTGTTTTTTATAATTTATAGCTTTAGTAAAATCAAATTTATTTACTATATCACTTTTCTGATTTATGCTATAACGAACTAAATCATTAGAATTGTTTTCAAGTTCATTTAATTCGATAACATTAAGAATTTTATCATCAATTTCAGGAAAATATTCTGATAATAATTTTGAAGCATGTTTGTTGGAAATTCGTTTTCCGAATTTAAATACCTTAAGTAAGGGAATAAACAAAAAGTAACTAAAAAAAAAGAGAAGGGATATAATAGAAAAGAGAAATAAAAAAAAGCGTGTATTTATAGAAAACCATCCAAAATACTCAAAGCCAGAAACAAAATAAAGTACTGAAATAAAAATTATAGGTACAATTATACTACCTCTAATAAATAAATTAAAATAATATTTATTAATAAAATTATTTAGTTTCTCTTTTAAAAGAATAAAATTATTATCCATTCTTACCTTTGGTTAACCAATCTTCGGGATTCAATTTTACATTTTCTTTCCATATTTGAAATTGCAGTACTGTTTTATTTTCATTATCTTTATCTGTATAGACAACTCCAATAGTTTGTTTAGTAATAATTTTATCACCTTGTCGTACTATAACATCTTTTAAATTAGAATAAACTGTTAAATAATTTCCGTGTCTTATTATAACAGTTTTATGAGCACCTGGCAAAACAAAAATACGACTTACTGTACCTTCAAAAATGGCACGAACAACAGCTCCCTCATTTGTAGCAATATCAACCCCATCGTTTCTAACTTTAACACCTTTAATTACAGGATGCGGATGTTCTCCAAAATTACTTGTAATTATACCTCGTTGAGTTGGCCAAGGCAAATGCGACTTATTCCTTATAATATTATCAGCAATTAATTGTTCTTCAGGTGTTAATTGAAAAAAATTTGCCGATGATTTACTAACTTTACTAGCAGTAATTCTAGCTTCTTCCTCAATAATACGTGCTATTTCTTTTTGCAAATTATTAGCAATCTTATATTGTTTTTTTAACTTTTTTCTAAGTTGCTTTTCTTTTGTTTTTAATCCTTTCAGACTAGTGTTTTGTTCTTGTTTTTCAGAAAGCAGATTTTTATTTTCAATTTGTTTATTTAAAAGCAAATCCTTTCTATTAGCCTTTATAATTTCTAGGTGTACAATTTCTTCGCTAATTTGAATTTTTGTATTTTGTATTAATTGTGCTTGATTTTTACGATGTGTACTATATTGCTGAAGATATTTTAACCTTCTAAAACTCATATTTATGTCCTCAGCGGCAAGAATAAACATCAATTTATCGTACGAACTCTTATGCAAAAAGGCATAATATATCATCTTCGCATATTCATCTTTTAAATTAATCAGATCAATTTCTAAGTTCAAAATAATATCTTGATGCACAAGTATTCTATCTGCAATTAAATCAAGTTCTCCATTTATATTAGAAATAATATTGGTTCTAGATTTAATTTTGCTATTCAATAATAACAGTCGATTATAAGAAATAGTTTTTCGTTTTTTATTTTTTTCTAATAGTTCATTAGTAAATTTTATATTATTGTAATTATCTCTTTTCTTTCTTTCCAAATCGACTTTAGATTGAGAAAAAACATTAAGTGAAAATATTAATAGTATAATTATAACGAAACAAATTTTCATTGCATTAATGTATATGATTTTGGCACTTTATACATAATAGTAAACGGCTCATAATCTGTAGATGAATAAGAAAAATTAAGATTTGTAAGAGAATTATTAATAGTGGTAACTATGCTAAAATCTAATGGATTAGAATTAATAGAATGATTTAAATAATTAATATTTAAATATTTATTACTATTTACATCTTTATAT
>JAUXEM010000054.1 GCA_030620515.1 Salinivirgaceae bacterium | reverse complement strand
TGTGAAATTGAGAATAAGAAAATAACTATAGAAATTAAAAGTCTTAATAGTAAACAATTGGATATTTTCACAAGGGTTCCAGGCTTTTATAAAGGAAAGGATATTGAGATTAGAAACTTAATATCGAAAGAGCTTTCACGTGGAAAAATAGATTTTAGCATGTACGCTGAAGTGTCAGGCACTGACAATAGTTCTGTTGTAAATGCAGATATTGTTAAAACATATTTTAAGCAATTATCGGCAATATCTGATGAGCTTGGAATAGACAATAAGCAAGAGCTTTTGGCTACAATTATGAGGTTGCCCGATACGCTTAAAACCGAACGCGAAGAACTTAATGACGGAGAATGGGAACAGGTTAGAGAAACAATTAAGCTTGCTTTAAAGGATATAAATTCGTTTAGAAACGATGAAGGTAAAGCTCTTGAAATTGATATTACCCAAAGAGTTAATAACATTAGTAATCTTTTAGAAAAAGTTGAACCTTTTGAAAAAGAAAGAATAGATAAGGTAAAAGAACGTTTAAGAGCGAACTTAACTGCACTTGCCGAGAAAGAAAATATTGATGAAAACCGCTTCGAGCAAGAACTGATTTTTTATCTGGAAAAATTAGATATTACTGAAGAAAAAGTAAGATTAAGTAACCATTGCGAATATTTTCATGAAACAGCTAACCTTAACGAACCTGTAGGTAAAAAGCTTGGTTTTATTACCCAAGAAATTGGGCGAGAAATAAATACGCTTGGTTCAAAAGCAAATAATTCGGAAATGCAGAAGCTTGTAATTTTAATGAAGGACGAGCTTGAAAAAATTAAAGAACAACTATTAAACGTTTTGTAGTAAAAATATGAACGGTAAATTAATCATATTCTCAGCACCCTCAGGGTCAGGGAAAACTACCATCGTAAAACATATATTAGATAAAGGATTTAATCTTGAATTCTCAATTTCAGCATGCAATAGAACTCCAAGAGGAACTGAAGTAAATGGTAAAGATTACTATTTTTTAGAGACCGAAGATTTTAGAAACAAAATAACTAACAATGATTTTGTTGAGTGGGAAGAAGTATATAACGACCGTTTTTACGGAACTCTGCGCAGTGAATTAGACCGGATTTGGCAAAAAGGAAATCACGTATTATTTGATGTTGACGTAAAAGGAGGAGTAAATATAAAAAAGCAATTTGGTGACAAAGCGCTGTCGGTTTTTGTAATGCCGCCTTCGGTAGATGAATTAAGAAATAGATTAAAAGGCAGAGCAACAGATTCAGAAGAAGAAATTGAAAAACGCATTGCAAAAGCGGAAGAAGAGATAACATATGCTCGCCTCTTCGATCATATTATTTTAAATGATGACTTAGAATTTGCTCAACAAGAAGCGGAACAATTACTTATTGAATTCCTGAAAAGTTAACAAATATGGCAACCGGACTTTATTTTGGCTCATTTAATCCCATTCACATTGGTCATTTAGCCATTGCTAATTATTTAGTAGAATTTGGTGACTTAAATGAACTGTGGTTTGTAATCAGCCCTCATAACCCATTAAAAGAAAAAATGTCGCTTTTGCCCGACTATCAACGCTTCGAGATTGTGAACCGAGCAATTCAAGATTATTCAAGATTTAAAGCATCGAATATTGAGTTCTCGTTACCAAAACCATCATATACAACAGATACTTTAGCTTATTTAAACGAGAAGTTTCCTAACAAAGAATTTGTTTTAATTATGGGTGAAGATAATTTGCAATCTTTAAACAAATGGAAAAACTACGAGCTACTACTTGAAAAACAAAAGATATTAGTATATCCGCGACCTGGAACTATAAAAGGAAAATTTCACGACCACCCAAATGTTCAAATCATAAATGCTCCTTATATGGAGATATCATCGAGCTTTATTCGTAATGCTATTAACAATGGAAAAGACATTCGCTACTTTTTGCCTGAAAAAGCTTGGAAATATATTGAGGAGATGAACTTTTATAAAAAATAGATTCCTTATAAAATAGTCTGTAATCACATTTACTATTTTCGCATTAAAATATTGTCATGCGTACCGACAATGACAAGTTTCTTCAAACTTATATCTTTTTAAACCATCCGAATATCTAAAATAATTTTAGCGTGGTTACAAATATTTAGAAAATATTTCCTTTTTCAATCACTACCTTATTGAACTATACAGTGTAAAATATGTTATAGCATAATATCAAAACAATATATTATATGTTTTATATTTTTCTGTTCATATTTTTAAATACAAATCAGGCAATACAAACAACAATGAAAGAAAATAAAAATTACAATATAGCAACTTTTGGCGGAGGATGTTTTTGGTGTACTGAGGCTATATACAAAAGACTTAATGGTGTTAATTCAGTTATTTCAGGATATGCTGGTGGCGAATCAAATAACCCAACATATGAAGATGTTTGCTCTGGTGAAACAGGACATGCCGAAGTTATACAAATAACTTTCAACCCTGAAATAATTAGCTATACAGAGCTTTTAGAGGTGTTTTTCGTAACCCACAATCCAACTACCTTAAACCAACAAGGGGCAGACATAGGAACACAGTACCGCTCTGTAATATTTTATCACAACCAAAAACAAGAAATAACTGCAAATAATACTATTATTGCTTTAAACAACGAGCAAATATGGAACTCGCCAATTGTTACAGAAATTGCACCATACGATATTTTTTATATGGCTGAAAAGCAGCATCAAAATTACTATGATAGTGGAAATCAGAATACACGGTACTGTCAAATGGTAATTACTCCTAAATTAGAAAAATTTAAGAAGCTATTTAAAGAAAAAATAAAATAAATAATTTAGGCACTTTAAACAATCTACTTGATAAACTAATCACTCTCATTTTGGAAAAATAAAAATTTCAACTAATTTAGGGCAATATCTGAATGTAGCATCATGAAAAGAAATATTACCCATGTATTTGTATTACTGATTGCAAATTTATTTGTGTCAAACTCACTATTTGCAGAGAAAAATTTCGTTAATAATGGTTTTATCGATCTTTCTGAAACTAACTGGGATAATTCACCATATATTAAACTTGAAGGCACTTGGGATTTTTATTGGCAACAATTTATTGAACCAGGTGGAACGGAAGATAGTGTAATTGGATCGAACCGATTATTTGCACAGCTACCAGGTTCATGGACAAAAGTGGCGCTAGAGGAAGGTATAAAATGCCCCTCGCAAGGATATGGAACTTACCGGCTAAGAATTAAATTTCCGAATAAAGACAGAGTTTACGTCTTAAAAATGTTCAGTGTGTTTTCTGCATATAAAATGTTTGTAAATGGGGAATTAACAGGCAAAGTTGGCAAAATTGGCAAATCAAAGGAAAGTAGTGTCCCTAAGTTCTTAACTCAAGAAATACCCTTTGTTATTCAGAAAAAAGGAAGAGCTGAAACTCAAATTGCTGAAATAATAATTCAGGTAGCAAATTATCATCACCGAAAAGCCGGATTAAAAGACCCAATACACATAGGCACAATTGATGAGGTAATTGACCAAACCCAAAACAGCATAATAATTAATATTCTTCTAATTGGCATTATACTTATTATTGGTCTTAATCATGTGTTAATGTACATGCTGCGTAGGCTCGATTTTGAGAATTTAATATTTGGAATATTGGCTACAGTGATGATACTTAGGAATTTAACTACTGGAGAACGCTTGCTATTACACTGGTTTCCAAATATGAGCTGGGAAATGTTGGTAAGGCTTGATAATTTTTCAGGTTTTGCAACTATTACCTTCTTCTCTTTTTACTTTTATTTCACCTATAGAAGCGACTTCCCAAAAACAATTTTTTATTTTATTTTAGCTATAGGTACATTAATAACGGCTCTTGTATTTAGTACGAATGCATGGTTTTACGGACAATTTAGTTTGTTATTTATAATTTACATTGGACTTGGAGGGCTTTACCTTGTTTTTGGAGTTTTATTTGTTGCAGCCATTCGAAAAAGATTAGGAGGACTAGTTACCTTTATTGGTATGTTTTTACTTTATGCCACTGCAATTAACGATTCTTTAAGTAGTATGGGCATATTAAAAACCACTTATATAGCTCCCTATGGCATAGCTGCGTTTATGCTTCTTCAATCATTTCTATTAACAAAAAAATCGGCTATTGCTTTAAAAGAAAACCAGTCGTTAAGTGGTGAACTGAAACTTGAAAAACTAAAACTTGAAGAGCGAATAAATGAACGTACAAAAGAGTTAAGTAAGCAAGCCTCTGAACTTGAAAAACACCGTAAAGTTCAAGAAAAGCAAAACTGGGTAAACGAAAACTTAAACTCGTTGAACGAAATTATGCGCCAAAATAAGGACAATCTAAATATGCTTGCAGATAGTCTTTTATCTTCAATATTGAAAAATATTGAGGCGACTATGGGTGCTTTGTATTTTCAAACAAAAGATGATGATATAGAACAACTTAAGCTAATTGCTCATTACGGATTAAGCAGCGAAATACTGAAAGAAGAATTAGATTTGAAAGAAGGTTTAGTGGGTAAATGTTTTACTTCAGGGAAACATAATAGCTTATCTGATTTACCAGAAGGTTTCTTTGAAATAAGCTCAGGATTAGGTAAGTCTACTCCTAAAGAATTAACATTATATCCATTAATTGTTGATGAAAAAACAATAGGAGTTTTAGAGATAGCAACTTTTAAAGTAATAACTGATTCGCATAAAGACCTTATTGAAAAGGCAGCATCAAATATTGCTGGTCAGCTTAATATTGTAAAAATGAATGACGAAACTAAAAACATGTTATCCAACTATAAACATTTCGAACAGGAACTAAAGCAAAAGGACGAAGAATTTAGGCAAATGAAAGAAGAGATTGAAATATTAAGGGAAAGCAAATAATTACTAATGCTTTTGCCCTGTATTTAGGCTATATACAAAAAGCCATTTTAAACATTTTTTGTACCTTTGTAATAAATAATGAAAAATGGAACACATTCAGTTATTTACTAAAATAAGTTACCTCCCCGCCGATTTAAAATCAGAAGTGAATGATTTTATTGATTTTTTGTTAAGTAAAAGAAAAAAAGAAAAAAAGCCCTACATATGGATGCCTAAAGGATAAGGTATATATGTCGACTGACTTTGATGAACCCCTTGTCGACTTTAAAGACTATATATAATGGATTTATTACTTGATACTCATGCTATTATTTGGTTCTTAAGTGGCAACAAGAGTTTATCCAAAAAGGCTAAAATAGCTATTGAAGATTCAAGCAACTTAAAAATAATTAGCATTGTATCTATTTGGGAAATGGCAATAAAAATTAGCTTAGGTAAGCTAGAATTGCCAAATGGTCTTAATCAATTTCTAAAATTAATAGAAGACAACTATTTTAGTATCTTGCCAATAACTTTCGAACATGCAATTGAGTTATCTACACTGGAATTTATTCACCGAGACCCTTTTGACAGACTTTTAATAGCTCAAAGTAAAGCCGACAATTTAACACATGTAACAAAAGATAGATTTATTAAGCAATACGATATTAAAACCTTATGGTAGAAAGCAATTAACAGAATATTGCATCTAACCATATTTACTGTTATAAACATAGTTTATTGCTAAATTAGTGCTTTGCTTTATAAGTACCTTTCATTAATTTTTGTGATTATTTTTTATTTAGGAAAGGCAAAAAAATCAAACATAGCCGTATGCTACGGTTAATTTTAAATAGATAAATTATATAGCTAACATAAATTCTAGCTTTTAGTCCGGCTTTTTTGTTGAATCGTTATGAAGCAAGATTGAAGTAGATGGAAAGAAATTGAGTTTGTTTAATCTGTGTTAATCTGAGTAATCCGTGGTGAAATAGATTGAAAGGATTGATAAAAATATTATTCGTGAATTAGTGGCATTTCCTTTTTATTGAACAGTGCTTAAATTAGTGAAAAATTAATTACTCATTGTTCATTGTAAATTACACATTACCCTAAATAAGTCCAACTTTAATTTTCTGAACAATTTCTTCGATTTCAGCATCTTCACCATTGGGGTCGTAAGTATTTTTCAAGTTGCTACCAAAAAGCCGAGCAATTCCTTGCCAAAACACAGCAGAAAAACTTCCACGGTATTCCTTTACTAATTCGTACGAAGTATCGCCAATTTCTCTATATACAAGTTTAATTAACACCCTTCCCTGACTCATTGAAAGCTTACGTAAATCTGCCTCATATTTTCTAAACATTTCCTTTTCATAGCGCCTTATAAATTTTCTACGATCTTTATCTTCAGTATAATAAATAAGACTATCGTGCAATATAGCAAGCTCATCTCGTGCAATAAGAGCAAAAGGGTATGCTTTCTTCACATTTCTTTCCAACCTCGTATATCGTCTAAAATGACGTCTGTTTTTAAAAACTTTCTTGGGAAAAACCTTTACTTCTTTCATGTCAAAGTTGGGTAAAGTATCTGAACCAACTATCTTACCAGATAGCAAATAAGTAGAATCAATCCAATAGTTTTGACCAAAAACAGTCATACCTATAAAACCAAAAATTAAAACTAATATTCCCTTATAAAACATCATAATAACTCACTATACAAATATTATGCAATATATAAAATACTATTCTGTTTTTTTTAGAAAGGAAGTAAACTTAAAAATTGTTAATTTCGCAAAGCATTAAACTATTATAGAAATGAAATTACATACTATCGATTGTGGAAATATGATGATAGACGGAGGAGCTCTGTTTGGCGTTATTCCTAAAGCTATGTGGAATAAAAAATACGATTGCGATGAAAACAACAATTGCAATATTAAAATGCGAAGCTTGCTCATTGAGATGGATGATAGAAAAATACTGATCGATACCGGTTGTGGCACAAAACAAGATGAACGTTTTTTTAAATATCATTATTTAAATGGCAATGGTGAGCTTGTGAAATCGTTGCTAGAAAAAAATTTTAAACCAGAAGATATTACCGATGTAATTCATACTCACTTGCATTTTGACCATTGTGGTGGAACCTTAAAAAATGATGAAAATGGAGAGATTGTTTCAACATTCCCGAATGCTGATTTGTGGGTAAGCAAAACTCATTGGGATTGGGCAATAAATCCAAACGATAGAGAAGCTCCTGCTTTTCCATCGGAAAATATTTTACCGATGTTTAATACCGGGAAACTAAAGTTTATTGAAGAGGAGTCTGAGGTTTTACCAGGCGTTTTTGCTTTATTTGCCCATGGTCATACTCGCGGTCAAGTAATACCTATTATAAATTACAAAGGAAAAAAACTTATATATTGTGCCGATTTAATTCCTACTATGGCAAATGTACCATTGTCGTTTATTTCAGCATTCGATTTATTTCAGCTCGATGTTCTTGATGAGAAAAGTAAATTGCTAGATATGGCTGCTGAGAATGAAATGGTGCTATTTTTTGAACATGATATAAATGTAGAATGCTGTACTGTTGAAAAAAGTAAACGTGGTATAGTAGTAAAAGACTATTTTGATCTTAAAGAAATAAAAACAACATTATAATTAATTGCAACCATTGTTAATTTAATGACTTGAATAAACCACATCAATCTCTAATTAGACAATGTATGAAGATGATAAACTAACCATTCTCCTTATTGGAGCTGCAATTTTATAAAGCATGCAAGTAATAGAAGTAAACAGCAAAAAAACACATAAGGAATTCCTTAATCTACCTAAAAAACTATATAAAAACGATAGTGCATGGACTTGCCTATTAGATGCTGAAATTGAGGGTATTTTTGACCCAAAACAAAATGGCTGTTTTAAAAATGGAGATGCTTGCCGTTGGATTATCAAAAACAATGAAGGTAAAATTATTGGTCGCATAGCAACTTTTTACGATATGCAAAAAGCTAATCTTCCAAGCCATGGTCAAACAACTGGTGGAATTGGTTTTTTTGAATGCACAAATAATCAGGCTGCTGCAAACTTACTTCTCGATACAGGTAAAGCATGGCTAGTTTCTAAAGGCATGAAGGCTATGGATGGCCCTATAAATTTTGGCGAAAATTATATTCATTGGGGTATGTTGGTTGATGGATTTACACATCAAGCATACGGAATGCCTTATAATTTCCCTTATTATAAAGAGCTATTTGAAAACTATGGTTTTAAAACCTACTTTGAACAATATAGTTACCATGTTGACTTAACAGCTCCTTTTCCAGAAAGACAAGAGAAGTTTGCACGTTATGTAATGCGTAAACCCAACTACAAATGGGACCACCTACGCTTTAGTAATTACAAAAAATACATAAAAGATATTGTAACCATTTACAATGCTGTTTGGGCCGATTTTCATGAAGATTACACTCCAATAACTTATAAGGAATTTGAGAAAGTTTTTATTGAGGTAAAACCTATGTTAAACGAAGACTTTATTGTATTTGCTTACGACGAAGATAAGCCCATTGGCATGATCATTTGCTTCCCAGATTTAAATCAAGTCTTTAAAAAACTAAAAAACGGAAAGCTAAATGTTGTTAATAAACTTAAAATACTTTATCATAAAAAGCATTCAATAACCCGATCGCGCCAATTGCTTTCAGGAGTAATACCCGAATACCAAAAAGCCGGTATTATTGGTCCTTTGTTTTTAAATATGGTAGATGCCTGTAAAAAACATGCTGTAACAGAGCTTGAAATGAGCTGGGTTGGTGATTACAACGAAACAGTAAACAAAATGTACACCCAATTAGATAACACAACAAAGGCAAAAACCCATATTACTTATCGCTATTTATTCGACAGAGAAAAAGAATTTGTGCGTTTTACGAATGAGTATGCTACTAAATCTAAACGATAAGGATATAAAACTCTGTGTACCTCAACTACACTAAATTTGCAAAAAAGAACATTGATGCAAGCAACACTGATAAACACGTATAAAGCATAGAGTGATTTATAAAACAGAAAGATTCTACTACCAATTTAGTGGGTAATCAAATTAATTCCAATATTATTAATTGAATTTTCCTTTTTAAACATTTATCTTCTTTCACTTTTATTCATATTAATAATAATTTTCAAAGGTGCTCATGAGTACTTCGCAATTCCATGATGAAAAGTGACAATTTAGCGCAGCGTTATCACGAACTCTTTTAAAATCATTTTCTTTTGTGAGTAAAAATCTATTGAAACCTGCCCGAAGGTAAACCCGAATGCGTCAGCCTGCCTTGTCGACAAGCAGGGCGGGCTTACGAATTTTAATAATTGCTTTTTCTTTCAAATAAAACTTCCGTTTCATGGTTGTTCTGACTTATAATAAGCACAAACTTATTACAAATACAAATTATTAAAATCCCGCACAAGTTTCAAACTCCCACCCTACACGGCGAACAGCTTTCATGTTGCCAATTTTGTGTAAAATAGCATTGCTGTTCAACACCCACTAAATTGGCAGTAGCTCCAACAGGGCAAAAGCATTTAAAAAAATAAAATATCCACGAATTACATGAATTAACACGAAAAAATATTTAAAATCACCATTAGTTGATTTGAATTAGTGCTATTCCGTGTTAATTCGTGGAGAAATATATTTATTTTTTGTACTAATCTTTTGAATGCTTTTGCCCTGACGAAAGTTGCAGTGCAACTATGTTGCAAATGAGAGTTTTAGTAAGTTTAAGCATCTTTTAAATTAGTGAAGTTTTGCCGCCACTATTGCTTAATTTACAGAATGTTACACATTTCATTAGCGGATAAAGGTATTATTCTATATTCTCTAGATCAATGCCTCGCTCAACAATTTCTACTAATTTAGTATCATTATTTTCAGCATAAAAAAAGCTGCCAAATATTAAAAATGGAACACTATCATTAATAGCTTCATTAGGTATAAGCTTATATGAAACAATGAATTTTTCTTTATCGGGCATATTCATCCACATATATTTTAATATTTGTTGCTTATCGTTATATATAAAAATTGCATTATGGCTTTTTATATTTGCCACACGGTAACCAGTTGGTATTTTTTCTTGAATTTTTCCGTATTTATTGAAGTGTCCTTTACTAACTAACAAATTCACAAAAATTTCTTCATTTTTTATGTATGGTACTTGCCTAATACATGCAACTCCCTCCGATTTAAATGAATTGAAAGTAATTGCAGTTTTGTCGTTAATTATCAACTTGCTATTACTTTGATCTTTATTTTCAATTAAAGTAATTATTTGTGGCTGTATACTTACTTTAACAGGTTCAGAGTTTTTAAAATACAATGCTTTTGCTTTTATAACATAGTAACCTTCATAATTTGTTGGGGTAGTAATATCTAAAGAAACTTTTACATCTTCCGATTCAGGAAATTTTAACCATTGAAAAGAAGCTTTTTGATTGGTAAACTTGAATTCTGCGTTTCCAGTTTTTCTGACTTTAGCATTAAACCCATTTGGTAATTCAAGCTCTACTTTTGTAATACCCGATAATAAATTAGCTGGGATACTGACAATTAATAAAAAATTACCACCTGCTTTTACTTCTTTTGGAGAACTAATTAAAATATTTTGCTCATTATTAATAGCAAAACAATTATTTATCAATACAACTGATAATAATATTATTCGTAAAAACATGCGTCTTTCATTTATAGTTTAACTGGTCAGCAAAAATAATAAAATATTGGAGTTTAATACTTATATTTTATCAACAATCCAGGGCAAAAGCATTTAAAAATATAAAAAATAAAATGTCCACGAATTACATGAATTAACACGAAAAAATATTAAAATCACCATTAGTTGATTTGAATTAGTGCTATTCCGTGTTAATTCGTGTAGAAATATATTTATTTTCTGTACTAATCTTTTGAATGCTTTTGCCCTGCTTTATTTAATTGTATGCATAACGTTCTTAATTATTATACTTGTAATCCCAATAAAAGAGCATCATCGGTTTGAGGCATTTCTCCTTTCCACTCTAAAAAACTATTCAAGATTTGCTCTTTCTGTTTTTCTCCACTTACTTCATATGTATCATGTATTTTATTTTCAAGTCTTTTCGATGAGTATTTTTCACCTGAAGAACTAAATTGATCTATCATTCCATCGGTAAACATATAAAACCTATCGCCTTTCTTAAATGACAGTTCTTGCATACTAAAAGGTTTCTCTTTTACACTAACGCCAATGGGCATTAAATCACCTTTAATTCTATCAATTCTATTAATTTGCTGATGCCATAAAGGCATATGTGCACCTGCAAAATACATTTTCATATCATCAAAATTAAACAAACAACAAGCTAAATCCATTCCATTTTGTGCGCTTGCATTTAAATCGGTCTGATTAAGGGCGTCTTTAATCCTATCACGTAATATATCTAACAATTCATTAGGATAGTATTTAAACTCATCAGTAATAATCTCATTTAAAAAAGCTAGGCCAAGCATACTCATAAAGCCACCAGGAACCCCATGACCTGTACAGTCAGAAACTATTACATATACTTTTTGTCCAATGTTTTTTATCCAATAAAAGTCTCCACTCACAATTAACTGTGGTAAATTAATATAGAAAGAATCAGCAAACCATTTATTTATAATAGTATCACCGGTTAGTACTGCTTTCTGAACAACTCGCCCATATTCTAAATTATCAATAAATTCCTCATTCTGTTTCATTACCTTCATAGACATTTCAACAATTTTCTTCTCTTGATTTTTTAACTTTTCGTGAGCAATTTTTTTATTGTAAAAAAGTCTGTGTCCAATAAACAAAGCAATTACTAACAGAATTATTATTACAATATACCCAATTGTTAATATCCGTTGTTGTTCAGTTTTAGCCTGTGCAACTTCTTTCTCTTTAGATAGTATTGCTATCTTATTTTCATCTTGTTTATTTTTAAAGCTAGCCTGCTGTTTGGCTATTTCCTTATTTTTTTCTACTGTAAATAAACTAACCTTTATAGCAATGAACTTGGTTTGATGATGAAAAGCTGAATCAAAATTAACTTGTTGCGAATACAATTTTGCTAAGGACTCATGAACTGCCATTTCCTTATTTTTCATATTCTTAGCTATTGCAATAGCTAAACTTTTCTTACAATATGAAATAGCTAAATTATAATCTCCTAAGCAACCATGCACTATGCCAATATCGTGTAAGGTTAGTACCATTCCATCAAAATCGTTGTACGTATCTTGAATATCCAAGGCTTTTATATAAAAGCTTAAAGCCTTATTGTAATCTTCCATAACTTCATGAATATTACCAATATTATGATATGATCCTGAAACATCAATCATATTTTCATTTTTCAATTCTATTTCTAATGCATTTTGATAGTAGTTAAGGGCTTTATGGTATTCGCCTAAGCAAAAATGTGACACGCCTAAATTATTATTTAGAATTGCTATATAATGCTCATTTTCACATTCTTTTGCAATTTGCAAAGCCTCCAGATAAATATCAATGGCTTTATTATAGTTTTCCCAAATATCATTTAATATTCCTAAATTGCTCAAAGCTCTAATTATAGAGATTGAATCCTTAATTTCAGAGCTTAAATTATGTGATTCTATATAGTTGATATTTGCTTTTTCATAGATGCCCATATTATAATAAATTCTTCCCAAAGAATTTGTAAGCTTTGCCAGCAACTCTTTTTGATCAGGAGAGGTATATTCTAATGATTTAACAAAATATTTTTCGGCTTTATCATTATTAAAAAGATTTTCATAACACAAGCCAATGTGAAATAACAATTCTCCCTTTGAATACTTTATGGTTGTACTAGTGCTAAATATTTGCTCGAAACATTTTATTGCATCTTCATTTTTATAATTATTGAATAGTAACATTCCTTTATGATACAATGCTTGAATCGTAATTTCTTCAGTTAAACTATTAAGTGCAAGAATAGAATCTAAAACATTAACTGTTTCTAAAGGATGCTCTTGAGAAAATAAGCTTTTATAATTATATTTTACGGTATCGAATTGCAAATTAGATTGACCTGCCAAGCTAATACTTGGTACAATTATTAGGAATACAATTCCTAGTGCGAATAAGCTACCAATTTGTTTTAAATTCATCATACCTCTTTTTAGATTTCAATTCCCACCATAAGCATATCGTCAGTTTGCTCATTGTCAGCTTTCCAATCCTCAAAATAGTTCATTAAGTCCTTTCCTTGCTCTTTAATCGGTGTGTCAATGATATCGATAAGGAATTTTTTTAATCGTTTACTGGTTATTTTTTCTGCATATTTCTTCTTAAGTTGGTCAATATATCCATCAGTAAATAAATATATTTTATCTCCTTTTTGGAGATTATACAATTGTTTAGAAAAAGGATGTTCTTTTCTGGCAATACAAACAGACATCTTATCTCCTTTTAATTCTATTAGTTTATTTGAACGAACTATGTAAGCTGAATTATAAGCACCAGCAAATTCCATAATATTTGTATCACTATCAATTATGCAAATTGTTACATCCATCCCATCGGTATTACTGTCTAAATCAATTTGATTTAAAGCTTCTTTAATTTTACTTCTTAATTCATTCAAAACTTCATTTGCAGGTATGTAAATATTTTCTTTCAGAACCTCGTTTATTAAGGTTAAACCCAAAACACTCATAAATGCTCCTGGCACTCCATGTCCTGTACAATCAGCTGTAACTAAATATATTTTTTTATCAATTTTCTTAAACCAAAAGAAATCGCCGCTTACGATGCTTTGTGCTTTCGATATAATAAAATTATTTTTATAATAATCAGATAAATTCCCCGATGACTTTATAAGGGCATGTTGAACTCTACGGGCATATTTAATACTATCGGTCATTCTATTATTGTGGTAAACAATTTGCTTGTTTTTTTCTTCAAGCTTAGCTTTCGATGTCCTACTAACCCACAAGGCTAGTAGTACCATTAGTAATAATAAAAATATTAGAACAGAAACTATAATAATAGTAATCATGAAAAGCTTCTGGCGTGCAATCTTAGTGTTTGTTAGCTCATTATCAGCACTTAATAAATCATATTTTGCTTTCTGTTCTTGTAGTTCTAGCTTAGTTTGCATTTCGATAAGTTGACTCTTGCTCTCACGATTAAACAATGTATCTTTAATAGCAATATAATTTCTGTGTGATTGCAATGCATCTTTAAACATATCTAATTTCTCTTCAACTACAACCATTTCTTTATAAATAAATAGCTGACTATTTATAAGATTATCATCTTTAGCTTTCTGCAATGCAATATGATATTCTTTGTGAGCTTTTCGTGGGTTGCCTTTCTCCAAATGCAATCCGGCTAAATTAGTTAAAGCATGCACAATGCCTTCTTTGTTCCCAATCTCTTTTTGAACGCTTAATGAACGTTTAAAATATTCTTCAGCTTTATTATACTCCCCAAGCCCCTGATGTGACAAACCCAAGTTGTTGGAGATAATAGCTTCAGCATGTTTATTGGTTGAATTAGCAAATCCTTCCAAAGCAATTGTATAAAATATCAATGATTTTCTATATTCTTTCATCTCAACATACACACTACCAATATTATTACTCATTCCGGCAACTCGAAATTCATTTCCGCTCTCTAGAAAAAGATTAAAGGCTTTAATAAAATATTTAACTGCTATATCATTTTCATCCATGTAATAATGAATACTACCCAGACTTGAATAACATTCTGCAACGCCATTTGAATCTTTTAAAGTTTCATAAATACTTAACGATTTTTTACTGTATTCAACAGCCTGCTGATAATTTCCTAATTTTCGTGAATTAGTAGACAAGCTATTGTAAACCAATGCTATTTCCAAGCTATCATTAATCTTTTCTAAAATCTGAAGTTGAAGTGTTAAGGCACTTAAAGCCTTTGCAAAATCAGAAGCTATATAATGTATCTTAGCTTTTGTTTTATAGAGTTTATTTCTCCTTTCATAATTTTTTGTTTCATTAGCATAATTTATCACTTTATTGATGTAAATAAGTGATGAATCAAATTTTGATTCATCAAAAAAAACTAGTGACAACATATGCATTGCCTCATAAAATTTATCTTCATGGCTTAGTTCAGAAAGGATATTCATGGCTTCATGAGCATAGTATCTGGCCGTTTTGAATTTATTGTGTTCTTTATATAATTCACTTAATAAAAGCGCCGCTTCAGCAATTTTATTATTTGATTTAAGAGTAATTGATAAATCATGAGCCCTTTGCGCAAATTCAATGGATAATTCAATACTATCCATTTTATAAGATTTAGCCAATTCAATAAGTAAATCGGGTTGATTTTTATTTTTTAGGTAAATATTATGTAAGCTATCTGAATTTTGACCTAAAGCCAGAACAGATATTAAAAAACTTAAAATAATTACTATGAGTTTATTCACTGTATAACAATATATTATTATAACTATTCAAACAACAGTTCGTTACATTTTTATAATGCATTGATAATCAATCTTGTGCAAAATCACTAAGTGTTTATCTAAATGTTTAACATTCAAACAATTACATTTTTGCTTGCCTGCTGCAGGCAGGTCTAGTATCTATCGTCTAAAATCTAACTAATTTTTTATTAAAATATCATCACAAAATAAACCAATACATGAATATACAAATAAAGAATATAATAGGAAAAACTTTATAATAGATATTGCTATTCCATAGCCTTAATATAACAGCCCCTACAAAGGGGTTCATAAGCATCAAGCTCACCTAGCAAAACTAATTTACTTGCATCAGTTAAGCGATGCGAATATTGCGCTAAATCGCCACATCTAACACAAATGGCATGTACTTTAGTTACATATTCAGCTATGGCAAGTAATTTTGGAATAGGACCAAATGGATTGCCTTGAAAATCCATATCCAGCCCTGCAACTATAACTCTAACTCCTATGTTGGCTAGCTGACTGCAAACTTCTACTAATCCTTCGTCGAAAAATTGAGCCTCATCTACACCAACAACCTCAACATTGTTAGCCAATAACAAAATATTCTGAGCACTATCTACAGGTGTAGATAAAAATGCATTTTTATTATGTGATACAACTTTCTCTTTATCGTAGCGCGTATCAATTTTTGGTTTAAATATTTCCACATTCTGTTTTGCAATACGAGCATGATTAATACGTCGAATTAGTTCTTCTGTTTTGCCTGAAAACATTGACCCACAAACAACTTCAATCCAACCTCTTTTTAACGATTTGTTATTTGTTTTCTCAATAAACATATATCAAATTTAACCTAGTGCATTGATTAATAAACACCCTTGTATTTCCATAACTCTTTTTCATTAATGATTGCCCTAGTGCCGGGTCAAGTATAAACTGTTGCCTGAATACTCGTTCTTTTCTGGTTTTGTTTTTCTATAAAAAGACGTAAGTAGTTACGGCTTACGAAACAAGTTCAGAACAAGTTATGCTTATTTTTTTTACCTTTCCTAAATAAAAAATAGTCACAAAAATTACCGAAAAGCAATTACAATACCAAAGTACTAATTGTATATAGAATCAACAAAATTTAAACATACGAAAAATAAATGCTATTCGTTTTATTCACATTGACTACTTTTACAAAGTAAAAACAATGCTTGTTATGAATAAGAAAAACATTATTAAAATCATTAACAAAGAATTAATAATTTTAAAAGACTTTGTTGATGGTATGACTGAAGAGGGAACTATTCAGACAATTGAGGTTGAAATGGCATTATCAAAAACACAAGATATTTACAATGTCTTAAAATTATTAAAAGATAGTAATGTAAATGCAGTTTTTGAAAAATACAGTACGCCAACTATAGAGAAACAACCAGTAACAAATATACCTGAAGCTAGTGCTACAGAAAAGATAACACCAACAGTAATAGAGCGCAAATTATACAAAGAGGAAGAAATTAATGCTAATAAGGAGAAAGAAATACATAAATCGGAAGACCAAGTTCAAAATATGGAGCATGTGGACGAACTAGTTAAAGATATTACTATTGAAACTCCTCAAAATATTGTAGAAATAGAAATTCCAGAAGAAGAGCTTGTTATAGAAGACTCAGTCAATGAAACTGGTGCCGAGGCAATAACAGAACCAACAATAGTGAAAAGTACTGAAGTAATTACTACATCTGAGCGATTAAAGAATGAAATACTTGCCGATAAATTTCCAGAGCAAAGAATTTCTATAAACGACATGTTATCAAGCTTTAAACAAGATAAAAATATAGCAGCTTTGTTAAAAGATAGACCAGTTCGTGATTTAAAAAAAGCTGTTAAAATTAACGACAGAATATGGTATATAAAGGAGCTTTTTAATAACGATTCCGAAAAATATAATATAAATATCGAGTTGTTAAATCAACTTGATAATTTAGACCAAGCGCTTGCACATATATTCACTAATTTTGAATGGGACCAAAATAAAAAAAGCACCATTAGTTTTCTAGAACTTATTTACAGACGTTTTTCAAATAACCAGTAATTCATGGCAAGACTTATAATTGTACCTACACCAATAGGCAACCTAAACGACATAACCTTACGTGCTTTAAATGTTCTTAAAGAAGCTGATTATATTTTAGCAGAAGATACTAGGAAAACAGCTTTTTTACTAAAACATTTTGAGATAACTAGCAAGCTTACGCCTTTTCATAAGTTTAACGAACACAAATCGCTTGAAAGAACTTTGAATAATATTGCTAGTAGCAATATGGTTGCATTAGTAAGTGATGCGGGAACACCTGGCATTTCCGATCCAGGGTACTTGCTTATAAAAGGATGCATTGACAATGATATTGAAACAGAATGTTTACCAGGTGCAACAGCAATAATTCCAGCTATTGTAAATTCGGGTTTTTCAAGCGAAAAATTTATATTCGAGGGATTTTTGCCACACAAAAAGGGGCGACAAAAAAGAATTGAAGGGATTAAAGAAGAACCTCGTACAATTATTTATTACGAATCGCCACACAGATTAATAAAAACGCTTACGCAACTTTTAGATCTACTTGAACAAGATCGCCAAGTATGCGTTTGTCGTGAAATAACAAAAATACACGAAGAATTCTTTCGTGGTACAATTTCTGAAACAATTACGCATTTTAGCAAAAAACAGGTAAAAGGTGAAATTGTACTTGTACTTGAAGGTAATAATCCTAAAAAGACCGATTCTGAATAATTGAAAAATAATTATGTATTAATTTGCATAAAATGTATATTTGAGAATAATATTTTTCGAAACTTAGGGTTAAATAGGGTAACATGTATAAAGCAGTTATAGTTGATGATGAACAGGATGCTATTGAAGCAATTAAGCTAATTTTACACGAGCATTGTACTGATATTACCGTTGTAGGGACTGCTCAATCGGTTACGGATGGTGTTAAGGTTATAAACGAAACCAATCCTGAAATTGTTTTTCTAGACATTGAAATGCCCCCTGGAAATGGCTTTGATATTTTAGAACAAATTCCAAATCGTAATTTTAATGTAATATTTGTAACTGCATACAATCAATATGCTATTAAAGCCTTTAAATACAGTGCTATTGATTATATACTAAAGCCTATTGATATTGACGATCTTATAAATGGCGTTAATAAGCTAAAAAGATTGCAGGTATCGCAAGACAAGGTTGAGGAGAAAATAAATGTATTACTACAAAATATTAAAAGCGACAAACCCGATAAAATTGCTCTCTCCACATCAGAAAGTATTGAATTCGTTCACATTTCCGATATAATCCAAATTCAAGCTGAGGGCAGCTATTCTACTTTAATGCTACTTGACCAAACACAATTGCTTGTATCGAAAAACTTGGGTGAATTTGAAAGTTTACTAGAAGACCATCCTTTTTTTCGTACTCATCAATCGCACTTAATAAATCTTATGCATGTGAAAAAGGTTACCCGCTATGGTAACGAAGTTGTTATGGACGATGGCTCTGTAGCCTTTTTATCACGACGTAAAAAGAATCAATTTTTGGAATTAATGTCACGTATGGTACAGCAAAAGAAAAATTAGCTCTTTTATTATTAACCAAAATATGTATTATATTTACATGGATTTGAATGATACATAGGGATGGGTGTTGTTGTCCATTATCTTCATGAAATACCAAGTTATTTTTAAACAGTTCCTATATTAATTTTTGTATAGTTAAATGGGAAAGTTATGTTTTTCAATTCTAAAAAGGAACAGTTGGAGCATTAAAATTGGCTACTTGTTCAAGTAAGTTTTAATAGCTTTTGTAAATCTTTCCATGCCTTCTTCCATTTTATTGGAAGCAAGCGATATTCTAATATATGAAGGAGTACCGAAAGCAACTCCTGGTATTACTACCACACCATTTTCCTTTTTAGCAGCTTCTATACAGAATTCTTTTGTGTTAGAGCCAAGAATACTTGAAAGATTTGGAAAAATATAGAAACTACCAGTGGGTTTTGTGAATGGTATATTGAGTTCTTTTAGTTTTGCTGAAACATAATCGCTATTCTTTTTTAATATAGAATTATATTCATTGATTGTAGTTTGTGTTTTACCTTGAACTACAGGCAAAGCTGCATACTGATTTGCTGTTGGCGGGCTACTAATAGCAGTTGCATTATTTGAGGTTATAGCTTTAGCTAAAAGTTTATTGCGGGTAATAATCCAACCTACTCGTAAGCCTGCTACCGCACCACTTTTCGATATGCCATTTACTACAATGGTGCGCTTAAAAAAGCACGAAAACGATTTTGATACTTCTCCTGAATATATAAGCTTGCTGTAAATTTCATCGGATATTATATATCCTTCCGTTAACTTATTATTGAAAAGCTCAGCTAATTCTTTTTGTTCACTGCTGCTTAGAACCCTACCAGTTGGGTTTGCTGGCGAATTAAGTAGTACTATGTCGTTAGGCATAAGTAGCTCTTCAAGAGCGTTTAAATCTATTCCAAAATCGCTGGTTAATTTATAGCTTAATACTTCTAAATTAAATTCAAGAGGTATTTTCCTATATATGCCAAAATAAATTTCAGGTATCAATACTCTTTTGGCTCCTAGCTTTGCTAATGTTTTTATAGTGCTGTATAACGCATTTTGTACACCGATAGTAATAATTACATTGTCAAGAGTATAGTTAAAGTTATCTTGTTGATTATGATTATGAGCTATTGCTTCACGTAATTTGGGTAATCCGGCATTGTGTGTGTACGAAGTCCCATCTATAAATAAGCTAGCAGTTAATGCATCTGTAATTTGTTTATCAACAGGGAATGATTTTAGTTCGCCCAGGCCTAAGCTTATTCCAGTAGAGTGTTTAGCTAAGTTAATTTCTCTAATGGCAGGTAAAGGAAATTCAGAAATGGCTAATCTCTCGTCAATATTCATTTTGCATTTGATTTAATTATAGTGCAAAGAAAACACTTTACTATTGGCTTTGCAATATGGCTTTAATCTTAATTTCGCAATGCCTGCCCCGTTTTTTTTCGGGGTCGCAGAGCGACTATGTTGCAAACGAGAGTTTTAAAAAGTTTTATTATCTTTTAAATCAATGAAGTTGCGCTGCGACTATTACTTAGCTTACAGGGCGTTACGCATTTTGCTTTTGGGTATTAGGTGTAAACTAATATTTTTTAATTCATAGAGCTTAACTGGTTTTGAAATAATTGATAATCTTATTTAGTGATTTGGCATTAGTGGCCAAAAACTCGGCATTTTCTGAAATATTTTTCGATACTTCAATATTTCCATTAGTAATTTCTTGTAAGCGCACTAAATCGACATTGCCATTTTCAGCTCCATTATTACTTGAATCAATTATTTGTTTTATAAAACCAGAGGTTTGCTGAATTTCAGATACAATTGCTTGCAAGCTCTGTAATGATTCCTCAGCAATTTGAATGCTATTTTTAGATAAATCATCAATATCGGAAGCGGTTACCCTACTTTGATCTGCTAATTTCTGAATCTCGGTTGCAACAACACTAAAGCCTTTGCCATGTTGACCTGCGCGCGCAGCTTCAACGGCTGCATTTAATGCAATAAAATTGGTTTGGGTATAAATATCTTCAATCACTTTGGTTTTGGCTATTATGTTTTTTAAGGAATCTACCGTTAAACCAACTTGGTTGGTGCCTGTGGAAATATTATTCACTGCATGTGCTGAAATTTATTCTATATGAGACATAGATTTATTTACTTCAGAAGTAAAATGCT